>JAQUAR010000107.1 GCA_028687155.1 Methylacidiphilaceae bacterium
CAACATCCGAACCGAATGCCGGAAGGACGAATCCGAATGGCGGACAGCCCCTACCCCCTTTTCTTTCAATCCGAACCTTTCCCATTCCGGAATACCGTTCCGTCCATTGACCCGGCTCAGTAGATCGCCCTCTACCGATAGCGACTCAAAAATGTCTCGATGCAGAAGCGGATGTGCTCGAGATGGTGCGACGGATCGCCGGGACGGCCATGGGCCGCGGACGGACGATAAAGAGGCCGTCCGCTTATCCAGGTGCCCCCATTCCCTTCTGGGGGCCTATGAGACTGCGAAGACCTTATAGGATGGCGCGAGGGAACCGAATCATCGCTGCCGATCCGCAGAGTTTCGATCTCGGAAGCTCTTTCCACGCGTTCTTTTCCGGGGCAAGGCGGCGTTGCGGGATATGGGGCTTTGCAGCCCGCCTTTCGACTGGAACAAAGGCAGGCCGGATCGCGTTACGCACCGAGCGTCCGGGTCGATCCAGGGAGCCGCGTCGTACAAGGACTTTGCCGCAGCCAGAAGGGGCATCTCACCTTCCGGCGTTACACCGGGCGGCGTCTTCGCTTGCCCATCTGATGCTGCTGAAAGCCTGGGGCGACCTGATCGACGGCATCATCGCGTATGCTGCCAGTCGCTGGGTGACGAAACCTTCGCATCTTTCAACAAGAAGGCGGTTACGCTGCTACCCCGGCAAGGCGAGGTCGCTCGGCTGCCACCCTAGGTTAAAGCAAGCGACGGAAAACGACTCCGTCCCCTACCCATGACAGCAACGTACTCTTCCAGTGGCTCTCCAGTCCGACGCCCTGTCGTAGGCGGCCAACTCCCTGGGTTGGGTCGCCTTCCCTCTCCTCGCCGTCGGGCCGGCTGTTCCGGGATTTCTATCGGCCAATGCGTTTCTGAGCCTTTTGGAACTGTGCGCTGTGCCGTTGGCCTGTCGGTTTGCTTATCTTGTCTGTCTTTCCAGCAGCTTCTTTCTTAGCTTACCCACTGGTCGGATTTTGAGGGCAAACTTCAACTCCAAATCCAGCGTGCCGTCTCGGCCACCAGTTTCAGCTTTTCAAGCTGCTGCTCCGGTGTGATCGGATTGCCGGCCAGAACGGACGCAAAGCCGCATTGAGTCGATAACGCAAGCTGGTTGCGCGGGAAGAACTTCGCCGCTTCGTCGACACGGCGCTTCAGCTCTTCGGGATCCTCCAACTCCCCCTTCTTGGTCGAGACAAGCCCGAGAATCACGGTTTTGTCGCGGGGCATGTCGGCCAGAGGTTCAAAACCCCCGGACCGGCGATCGTCGTATTCCAGGGAAAAAGTGTCGAAATTCCGGGCAGCCGCAAACACCTTCTTGGCTATGTATTCGTATCCACCCGTCGCCAGATAGCTTCCCGCATTGTTGCCGCGGCAGACATGGATGCCGAGCTTGACGCCGGAAAGGCCAGCAACCGTTGCGTTGATGAGCGTGACGCCTTCCGTCAGTAGGCGATCGGGGGAGATGCCGTTGGCTTCATAGACACTCGACCGGACGTCTGGATCGACCAGCGTCGCTAACTCCGGCGCGTCGATCTGGATGTATTGGCACCCGAGCGACACCAGCTCCTCGATATCCTCGCGCACGATCCGGGCGGCGTCCTCCATCAGCTTGAATGGATCGGGATAGGCTCCGCGCGAATACTGTGGCGAGAAGAGACTGCCTATCATCAGCGGGCTGGGAATGGTCATCTTGACTGGCTTGCTCGCCTTGGCGCGTAAATAGGTGAACTCTTCGGCCGCCAGCGACCGCTTGCGACGCAGCTTACCCGTGACTGCCGGAAGCTTTATGGGTGCCGACGCACGCTCGTTGCCCTTGTGCCAATGACGGTGTATTTCGAGCGGGTCGGAAACCGGGCTGATCCCCTCGACGAAATCGGTCAGTGTTCCGATGAAGATGGAACGGCGCTGCTCGCCATCGGTGACAACGTCGACCCCTGCCTCGTATTGGATCGCCAAGGCCTCGTCGACCGCCCGGTCTTCGATCCCCTTGAACTCGGCGGGCGTGATACGGCCCTCCCGTAGCTCAATGCGGGCGTCCTTTAACCATTGTGGCCGCAGGAGCGAACCGACTACCTCGGCACGGAAGGTCGCCATCGTCGTCTCCTTGGAGGTTTCTCAACTAAGCCACGCTATCGTGGATAGCGTCAACACCAATTGGCGATTGAACTACTTGTCCCTCTCCTCCTGCTCGGAAGCTTTCCCGAAACGAGCAGCGGCGACAGCGAGCGTGAGCGGCAAGACTGGTTCCGATCGTATCTCGGGCTGAAATCAGCAAAACTGGTCGGGCCGCAACTGGCGGACCGGACACAGAGGCCGATCGGTCGGCATCTGATAGGCAAGCCTCCGAAGGAGGACGGGCGAATTGCTTCCGCAAACATTCGCCGCAACGGAGAAGGAAAGGTAGACGGTTACGGCCTCGTCATTTGGCCGAAAAAATTGGGGCCTGCCCCCGCTGCGCAGGGACCAGCCCACTGGCAGAAAAAATGGCTCCGAAGGCGAGGCGCGTCAATTACCCCTGCAATGTTCCGGACACCGAGCGCGAGCTGGACAAGATCCACCGGACAATCAGCCACCGCATCCTCGCTTTCCCGTATGGCCTCCTAGGGCGACTCGCCTAGACAGGGGAGGCGATGTACCCACAAAAAGGGGGGTGATGTACCCCGCCCTAACCCGGAAGGGGGGGGCGATGTACCCACAAAAGAAGAGCCGATGCATCCCGCCCTAACCTGGATGACTGTCTGGAAGGCGAGCCAGCGCATTGGCGCCGGGGAGGGATCGCGCAGCGGTACCTCTCTTTTGATTGCCTAGCTACCCAAGACCCCCATCGGTTTCAGGGGAGGCGATCTACCCACAACGGTGGATGCACCCGTCCTGAACCTGATAACTTTCCCAGTTCGCCGACTGGTTCAGTCTCCGTTGGGTTTCTGGTGCGGGGGAGGCCAACCCATTAGCAGGAGCCCGTCAGTGACCCGCTTCACGTCGTCCTGCGGGTAGACCGCTAACACTTGCTGCAATGTCGGCAGAAACGTTTCCCTGAAGTCTTCCTCAGCGTTTTTCCCCTGGCCCTCTTGGGCGAACTGCTCGTACAGGATCTTCCATGGCAAAATGATGGGGCGTTCTCCGTTCTGGTTCAGCCAGTACTCAAGCTAGCAGTACATGTCGAGTGCTAGAGAGGACCGATGTAGCTTTTCCAAAACGCTGGTGTCGAGCGGCGCAGTGCTTTGCACGATGCTGTCGTAATAGGGTTTCGAAAGAATCATTTTCCTCGGCCGCATCGACGGGCGCTCGGGGGCCTCGTCGGCTAGCCATGCCTCGAACTGCTCGATCGGCTGGCAATTGTATGTTCGACCGCCAAATCCAAACTGAAACCCGCAAGCAGCCAGGGCATGCATTTGCTTCCGCAGCGCCGCATAATCCCATCCAGTCCACTCTAGACCAATTAATCGCATAAATTGACCAGCCGAATCACCGATCGGAATCTCTCTCGTTCGGTTCCGAATGGCGAAGGTCGAAACCCACGCCAGGATGAGTCGAGGCATTGCGCCATACGGGATTGGTTGTGCGACCAAGCAGTGCCTTTCTAAAAGCACGCCAGCCCTTATCCTTACCCATGCGGCACCCAAGTGCTGAATGAAATTCGGCCCGTCTACGCTCTCGCGAGGCAGCATTACCTGGCACAGAACGCGGTGCATAAAAACCAAAGGCCCGGCGTCAGGACGGGTAGGAAGGTTGGTCACCGCGTCAACCATCATTCCTCATCAAGTCTGTTTCCGCAATCCCTCGATTTCCAAGCCGTGTTCGACGGCGCGGTGAATCGCCAGGTTGATCACCGCGGCGCGGGACTGGCCGAGCTCGGCGGCCAACTCATCCACCTTCCGCAAGAGAACCGGGGCGATCGTCAGGCTGATCTGCTGCTTCTTTCCCCTTCTGACGCCCTTCGGCTTGGGCTCCGCGTCGGCCGCACCGGAGATGAAGGCCTCCGCATCTTTCGCTTTCGGTCGCACAATCGCCATAGGCACCTACATTACACTTATTTTCATATCACTTTACGCTTTAAACACTGCGTTAACCAGTGCAGTTAGCTCGGCGGTAGCCTTCGGGTCCTGCGGCTTGATCTCGAAGACGGAAAGCCCCGCGCCGGCGGCATTGGCGAAAGCCTTCCGGCGGCGCATCGGGGTCGCCAAGTACTCGAAAGGCGGCACGTCGGCCACGGCGGCCGCGGCCTCCGCGTTATCCGAAGAGGTCTCGCCGGGATCGGCGCAGTTCAGGACGGCGAAGGCCCGCAGCCCGTCCCGGATGCTCCGGGCTTCGTTCACGAGCGCGGCGATGTCGTCGAGAGCCCAAACGTCGTAACTGCGCGGCTGAAATGGCACCAAAAGCACGTCGCACAGCACGAGGGCAGCCCGCAAAGCGGTCGAGTCGCGCCCGCCCGCGTCGATGATGATGTCGTCGAACTTGGCCCGCTGCTGCTGGACCTGGGCGCGGAGCGTAGGGCCGTCCGGATAGGCGGCGCATGCGATTCCGGGCTGCCGGCCCTCTTCCGCCCGCAGGCGGATCGCTGTTTGGGCCGTGCCCTGGCGGTCACCGTCGATGAGCCAGACGTCCCGGCCGGCCCGGGCCCTGGCGATCGCTAGGTTCACCGCAAGCGTCGTCTTTCCGACTCCGCCTTTCGTGTTGCCGACCGTGAGAATCATCTTTCATCTGTTTTAATATGAACATACTATGGCACAAGCCTATTTTTCAGGCGCATGTCATCCTTTTTTACAATGTGCGCTTTCGCGGCGCTCCCTCGCGAGAAAGCACGAAGCGACCCCCTCCGCGAGACAGTCCCATCTGCACCGCTCCCTAACGCGATTGCGATGCGTTCCGCATCCTAAAACACGGTACTTTGCATCCTCAAGAACGGTGCTTGCGACGGATCCTCGTGCCTGGCGACTCCCGGTGCACCCGCGTGCTGCAATCCTCTCGCTCCCCCGCGACGACCGCATTTCCGCAGGGTTCGAGGGGGGGGCGATTGCTCGATCTGAGCGGCCTGGTTGCTCGGAGTTCGCAACGCCCCGATTCCCTTCTCCGATCCTCCGGTTCTCGATCGTCCCCGTTTCCAACGTCGACGCGTCCCTCGCTTCCCGCCGCTTTCCCGATCGCGAAGGCCCCCGCGCGGCTCCTCGCTCACCCCCCCCTGCGACACGATGATCCGGTCCTCCTCCCCCAGCCGAATGGTTTCGTTGCCCGTACCGCCGGTCGCTGCCAGGCATGGGGAAGGATTCTCCGCATTTCGTATCAGCCGGCGATATCGGGCGAAAACGCCGGCATCGCCTCAAGGAATCGAATCGCCTCCTCCCGGATCCGGTCGTCCGGACTATCCGCCAGCCGTTCCAGCGGCTTTTCGGCCAGGAACGCCCGCATCGCATGTCCGAGAACCGGACTGTCCAGACCAAGGGAGCGGAAGGTCTGCACCGCGGCCGCCCTCGCCCGTTTCCGGTCGCAACCCGCTCGATCGTATTTTCCCTCATCACAGAGGCTTCTGCGTCGATCTTGGGATCCGCGGTTCATGCCTCCACCTTCTTCCCTTCTGCCGGCGCGATGCAGCCGTCCCGGGCGGCTGACCGAAGAAGGGTCAGTTCCGGGATGCGCGTCCCAGCGGCCGATGCGCCGCCAATGCGGCTACGCCGGCTACAGTGCCCACTCCCTCTCATTCACGCATTAGGTGATCGGCATCGCCCGACAACTGTCCACGAATCATAGACGATGCAGCCCACCTTGTGCGTCCCGCGATCCATTACGTAGATCCCCGAGCAACTTGGCCGCCTTGTTCGTGCTCTCCGTGATTGGCTGCGGGCCATCCTTATCCCAGTTGGGCTTACAGCGGCACTCGAAGAGCCGATTGAGTTTCGTGGGGGCCCGCCCGGAGCTTCATCCGCTCTATCTTCCCATGCATCTGGAAACGAACATCCTTCGGGACGTTCCGGCCCGCTTGGGCCGAATCCTCATCCGCCGCGCATGGCGAGCTCGTCAAACTTGGATAGCCATGATTGATCCCAGACCAAGAACACCCCCCTTATGCACGGACTTT
>JAQUAR010000108.1 GCA_028687155.1 Methylacidiphilaceae bacterium
CCGCTACGCGGCGTCGTGAACCGTCGGAAATCCTCGGCTGGTCTGCCTATATGGAGGTGCGTGCTCCCGGGGACGCCGAATCGCACCAGGTCTTTGCCGAAACTCTCGCCAAGCCCGCCCCCGCCAGGGAAGACATCGCCAGCTGGTTCGACCTCCTCGATCTCGACGACCATGTCTCCTTCGGCGGAAGAGCTTGAGCGGTTCGAGCCTGCATCCCACTAGCCGGCGAACCGAACGAGCAGCCGGTGCAGGAGATCCCGATCCGCGCCCGGGGCGGCACCGGATTGGGGGGAAGCCCACTTCTCGTCGAGGAACCGGCAGGCCGCCCGAATCATCTCGCGATGATCAAAGGCGAGCAAAGGCAGGTCGACTACCGGGAACCAGCGCACCTCGGCGGCATCGCTTCCCGCAGCGGCATCGACCAGAGCCGGGCCCACCCAGGCTGCATGCGCAACGCTGACGACGGGCCCTCGCGGATCGCGCCCGGGCTTCCCGAAGACGGCGACTTCCCAAAGAGGAATCCCCGCTACTCCCGTCTCCTCCGCGAGTTCCCGGGCCGCCGCGGTGCGCGGCTCCTCCCCCGCCTCGACGAAGCCGCCGGGTAGAGCCCAGGAGCCCGCATAGGGAGGATTCCTCCGCTGGATCAAGAGCACGGCGACCTCTCCTTCCCGGACGCCGAGCAGGACCGCGTCGGCGGTCAGGGCAAAGCGGGCGATCTCTGGCCGAAGACCCGGGGAGGCGGGAGGCCCGCCTTGGGGTGCGACACGCTCCGCCTCGTCTCGAAAGGTAATCCCGGCCTTCTGCACCTCACGGTAGGGCAAGAGCCAGACGAGCGACTCATCGTGGAGATCGACCACTTGGATCTGATTCCCCCACGGGTCCCGAAAATCGCAGCGAAAGCCGGGAATGAGCGAGAGGCCATACTTCCGGGTGATCTTCTCCCGGACCTGCGCCAGCTGCTCTTCGTCTCGGACCATGATGCCGAAGTGACGTCGCTGGTCCGGCCGGACCTCGGGAACCACGAAGAGGGCGAGAAACTGGTGCTCGCCGAGCGCGAAGAAGGCATCGCCCTCCCCTTGATCGAGCAGCCGAAGTCCGAAGAGATCCTGATAGAAAGCGATCGCCTCTTCCCGGTTGCCCACCTCGATTGCGACATGATTGCACCCGTAGACCTGGACGCTCATAGAGCAATCTTCGGCAAGCCCGTCACGAAGCGCAATCCGATTCGTCGCTTGGGACACGCCAGCCGGATGCGGCTATTCCGGCGGCTCCTGCGCGCCCGCGCGCAGCCAAAAGGTCACCGGCCCCGCATTGACCAGAGCCACGTCCATCTCGGCTCCGAAGACGCCGCTGGCCACCGTTTCGTGCCGTTCCCGAGCCCTTTGGACCAGATAATGGAAGAGCCTATTGCCTACTTCCGGAGCGGCGGCCGGGGAAAAGCTCGGGCGAGTTCCCTTTCGGGTATCGGCCGCCAAGGTAAACTGGGGCACCAGGAGGAGTCCTCCGCCGACCTCGCGGAGGGAACAACCCATCCGCCCGGCTTCGTCCGGGAAAATCCGGTAGCCGAGCATCCGCTCCAGGAGCTTTTCCGCCGCGGCCTCTCGGTCTCCTCGCTCGACGGCAACGAGGCTAAGAAGCCCGATCCCGATCTCGGCGACCGGTTGTCCCCCCACCGAGACACGGGCCTCCCGCACTCGTTGAATCAACGCAATCATTTCCTCGCTCTCTCGCCGTCTTCCGCGGCAAGGATTGCCAGGAAATTAGCTTGCCAGCAGTCCGCTTCGAAAGTAAACGGGTCTAAAAGGTTCAATCGGCCACGGCCTACCGAAGGCCGGGAGCTGTTGCGCCGTCCACTCACCCAAGGAGGAAAACAAGATGAAGCATCGTAGCGTTGCTCTGCTGACGGCCGTCGCCTTTGCCGGCCTACTGGCGGGATCGGCTCTTCGAGCCAGCGGAGCGGATCTCACCGCAGAATCGGGAAGCCCCCATGCCAAGATGACGTCCGAAAAGGGAAGCTGCAGCCAGTGCAGCGGAAAGAAAGAAAAGAAAAAGAAGAAAAAGAAGAGCAAAGAGGGAGAGTCGGCCGAGCAGCAGTAAGGCCTCCTTTTGCCTGTTACTCGCAATTCGTTTTCTCGAAGGCAGGCGGGGCAACTCGCCTGCCTTCCTTTTTCGCAAGGACCATCCCCCTCTTGCGCCTATGCCCAGCAACCCATTTAACGCATTCTCCGAATACGGCATCGGCGTCGGGCTCCGTGTTCCCCACTATGACGAGATCCTGCGCAAGAAGCCGGTGGTCGACTGGTTCGAACTTCTTGCGGAAAACTTCCTGGCCGAAGGGGGCAGGCAGCGGGAAGTTCTCGACCAAGTCCTTGAACAGTACCGGGTCGTCCTTCACAGTGTCGGCCTCTACTTCGGCTCCGCCGAGCCGCTCGACCGCTGCCACCTCCGGAAGCTCAAGGCGCTGGTTCGCCGCACGGGGTCGCCCTGGCTCTCCGACCACCTCTGTTGGGGGAGCGCCGACGGGCGGTTTAGCCACGACCTGCTTCCCATGCCCTTTACGATGGCCGCCGCCCGCCATACCGCCGCAAAGATCCGCCAGGCGGCGGATTTTCTCGAAGTCCCGGTCTCCGTAGAAAACATCAGCAGTTACGCGGAGTGGACGGCCTCCACCATGACCGAATGGGAGTTCCTTTCGGAAGTCGCGGAACAGGCGGATTGCGGGATATTGCTGGACGTCAACAATATCTACATTGTGAGCGAGAACCACGGCTTTGACCCTCGCGCTTATCTCAACCAGATTCCGCACGATCGAGTCTCCCAGATCCACATCGGGGGCCACAGCCGATTGGCCACCCATATCCTCGACACCCACGATCAACCGGTCGCCGGTCCTGTCTGGCAGCTCTACGGCTATGCCGTCGGCAAGCTTGGAGCCACCCCCACCCTACTCGAGTGGGACGACCGGATCCCGCCTTTTGAAGAAGTCCATCGTGAAGCCCGAAAAGCCAATCGCTTCCTTGCCCAGCTCGCCTCGACCCACCCCTAAGGCAAGCTTGCCCAAGGCGGATAGCGTCGAAGGACTGCGCGCGCTTCAGCACCTCCTCTACTCCTGCATCACCCGGCCGCCCGGCCCGGAAGACGGGAGGCAGACCAAGGGCGATCCCGGAGAGGGGATGGCCTCCTTGGCGGCCCAGCTCATCCGGCCTTCCGCAACGCTGAACCCCTTTGATCGGCTCGAGATCTACCATCGCCAATACTGGCTCCGTCTCCGGGAGGCCCTTTTCCAAGACTTTCCGGGTCTCGAAACCCTTCTGGGATCCGAGCGGTTCCGCAGGCTCCTCGAAGCCTATCTCCTCCGCTACCCGCCCACCTCACCGATGCTCCGGGAGCTAGGCTCCCGGCTCCCCCGCTTCCTGCGGGAAGAACCCGATCGGGCGGCTCCCTACCCGCGCCGGCTCCTCCTCGACCTTGCCCGGTTCGAATGGGCCAAGATCGTCGCCTTTTACGCCCCGGAACATCCGCTCCCCCGAGAGGAGAGGACGACTCCACAGACCTGTCTTTTCCTCCAGCCTCACCTTGTTCTTCTCGACCTCCACTACCCTGTCGAGCGCTGGACGCCGGAGACCCGCTTGCCTTCGGCCCTAGCGGAGGGCGCACCGGCGGGGCATACCCATCCACCCAAAAGTGGAGAATCTCGGGTCTCTCCCGCGCGGCCCCGAATCGTCCTCCATCGACAGGGCCAGACCGTCTACCACAAGATCCTTCCGCGTGAGGCCTTCTTCCTCCTCCGCTCCTTTTCCAAGGGATCTTCCCTTCTCCAAGCCTGCAACCAGACAGCCGAGAAGTTTCCCGATCTGCCTCCCGGCCACTACCAAGAGTGGTTCCGCGAGTGGGCCTCCCTCGGCTGGTTGACGACCCAGCCCCGTTCCCGCTCTCGATCGGCAGGCCGGAGTTCTTGACCTTCGAGGCCTCGTCTGCTTTGGTTTCCAAGAAGAGCCGGTCGGTCGCCCGTGCGGCGGCTCAACCCCGATGAAGCCCCCCGAGTCGTCCATGCCGCGCTGGGAATGGGGACAGGGACTCGTGCAAAAAGCTCTTCTCCGCTTCTTTCGCATCGCGGTCGCCGCCGCATTCAATCTCATCATTCTCCTCCTGCTCCTCGGCCTGGGGGTCGAAATCGCCCGGAGCCTTTGGGAGCTCGCTCCCACCTTGGTCGGCTCAGGCAAGGGATGGAGTTTTCGAGATCTGGTTGGCAGAACTCTCTCCCTCGTCGTGCTCCTCGAGTTGCTGCGCGCCTTCGTCGAATACTTCCAGTTCGACCGGATCCGGCTTCACGTCCTCTTGGAAGCCGCGGCAGCCTTCGTCCTGCGGGAGTTGATGCTCTCGCTCTTCGATGAGAAGATCTCCGGCATCAACGTCTTGATCTGGAGTGTCGCCGTCGTGGTCCTCGTCCTGGGACGGACCATCGCCCTCCTGTCCCCTCCGACTCCCGGCACGCACCCGAAGCAGCGACTGCTCGGAGTCCTGGGGAAGGAACCGGAGGAGGTCCAATCGCCACCCGCAGGAGAACGCTTGTGAGAGAGGCGGACTAACAGATTCGGGGGAGCTGCTCTCCGGGGAGGAGAGGAAGCGGACGCTTGCCGCCAATTGCACTCCGGAGGAGCACCTTGCCCGGGTGCTCTTCGCCTACTGTGCCGATGGCTGCGGCCTTGGGCCAGCCGCTATGCCTAAGCTCGGCGAGGGCCTCTTCTGCAATTTCCGGAGCCACGATGGCGATGAACCGGCCCTCGTTTGCCACGTAGAGGGGATCCAAGCCGACGATCTCGCAGGCCGAGCCGACCTCTTCGTCCACGGGGATGCGCGCCTCGTCCACCTCGATCCCTTTGGATCCCTGCTGGGCGGCCTCCGCCAGCACGGTGGCCAATCCGCCTCGCGTCGCATCCCGAAGAAAGTGGACCTGGGTTCCGAACCGGTCGAGCAGGCGAACCACGGATTGATGGAGGGCGGCGGTGTCGCTTTCGATGCTCGATTCGAAGGCGAATCCTTCCCGAACGGAGAGGATCGCGATCCCATGGGCGCCCACCGGTCCATTGAGGAGGATCTGGTCCCCCGAGCTCATCCGCCGGGCCGAGACGGCGGCCTGCGGATGGAGATCCCCCACCCCGGTCGTATGGAGGAAGACCTGGTCGCCCTTGCCCCGCTCGACAACCTTGGTGTCTCCGGTCACGATCTCCACTAAGCACCGATCGGCCGCCTCCCGGACCGAACAGAGCACCCTCCAGAGGTCTTCGACGGGAAGCCCCTCCTCCAGGATCAGGCCGAGTGCCAGATAGCGCGGATAGGCGCCGCACATCGCCAGATCGTTTACCGTCCCATGGACCGCCAGCCGTCCGATATCTCCGCCGGGGAAGAAGATCGGCGACACGACGAAGCTGTCGGTCGTGATCGCGATGCGCCCTCCGGTGCTCACCACCGCCCCGTCGTGGCGCTCGGAGAGCGCCGGGTTGGCAAAGAGCCCGAAGAGGGGCTCGAGGAGCCTTTGCATCAGGATCCCTCCGCTCCCATGGCCCAGCTGGATTTCGGAGAAGTCGAGCTTCGGCAGAGGACAGGCCATCGCGGCGGGGACAGGGTTCATGGGTGGGCCTCAGTGGGCTCCGCCGAGGCGTCGTCGAAGGCACCCGCCCAGAAATGGAAGTAGGCGGCGCAGGCCCCCTCGGAGGAGACCATGGGAGCTCCTTGGGGCGTGCTCGGCGTGCACTCCTTGCCGAACAGGGGGCACTGGGGCGGCTTGAGAACTCCTTTGAGGATCCGGCCGGCCTGGCATCCGTTCCCTGCCCGGCTCTCCCTCGCATCGAAAGCAAACTTCCGGTGCGCGTCGAACGCGCGCCACTCCGGCCGCAGATCGAGCCCGCTCCCGGGAATCGTTCCCATGCCCCTCCACTCCCGATCGACCGTTTCGAACATCTTTGCGAGAAGGGCTCGAGCCTGCGGGTTCCCCTCCCGCCGGACCACCCGCCCGTAGGCGTTCTCGACCGTCGCCCTGCCTTCTTCCAAGAGGCCAACCAGTTGCAAAATACCCTGGAGCAGATCC
>JAQUAR010000109.1 GCA_028687155.1 Methylacidiphilaceae bacterium
TCGCTGCGCCGGGGGAGATCCGCTCCACCGGTTCAGGTATTGAAGCACGCTGCGAGCCGCGGATGATCCAGAACCCGAAGCCGCGAAGTCGACGGCCTCAGATTGCGCGCCCAACGCATCGTAAAAAAAGATCTTAGGACTCCCGTTCCCCAGCGGATCGACCAGGGTCAGAACGGGAATCACGACCCCTACCCCTTGCAGGGTCATGGCAAGGTTCTCCTTGAGAAGCTTGCCCACCATTCGCACCTTGGCGTCCAGCGACAAAGGCTGGAGCTGGCTCCGCCGGTAGTACTCAAAGGAGTGCTGAAGAACTCGAGCAATCTCGTAGGCGGTTGCCGGAGCGCCGGCGATCGCCATGACCGTGAAGCGGTCGATCTCGATCACCTTGTCGGCCCGGTCATGAATGACCGTATGCCCCATCGTCGCCCGCCGATCTCCGGCCACGATCACTCCGTCCCGGTAATGGAAACCGAGAACGGTCGTCGATTCCAAGCCGGGGAGCGGGCCGCTCCCCGCCACAACCTGCTTTCCCTCCGGAAAAAGAAGATTCCTCGACCGGAGAACGGCGAAAAAATCGCCGGTCTGCGCCCCGGAAGAGACGCCAATGGTCTCCACCTTCTACTCCCCGGTCCGCTGCCGATAGCGCTTCGCCTGATCGGGATCGACCTTGCGCATCCGCTTCAGGATTTCTTCGGTGTTGGGGCGCTCCACTCTCGGCGCCCTAGGGCCTGGTCCCTCTCCTCCCGGACCTGGTCCGGGGGCAACTGGGTGCGTCTTCCGTACTTGTTCTGGCATCATCATCACCCTCCTGGGTTTCGTCACCCTTTATGGTAACGCTTTCTAATAACAGTTAACTGCCGATTGGCTCCAGCTTCAACTCCTCGATCATATCCGAAACGAGTTGTGCCCGATCGATCACCTCGCAGTAGTGCTCCAGATCGACGCCCGGAAAGGCCGAGGAGAGCTCGACCCGATAGGTGTGCCCTTGCCAGCGGATCGCGATGTAGTCCCACTGAACGTTGACCAGGTCTCGGGCAAACTTCTGGATACACTTGCCCCGGACGTAGGCTCGCGAGGCGTTGGGCGGCTGCTGGATCGCCCGGTAGATGTCCTCTTCCCGGGAGATTCGGCAGATCTCTCCCGCCGATTCCAACGCATAATAGAGACCCCGGTCTCGGTCGAGCAGATGATACTCCAGGTCGACGCTCTGAAGCCACGGATCATCCCACGAAAGCTTCTGCTCCTCCCGAAAGCTCTCCAGAAGTGACCGCTTGGCAACCCAGTCGAGCCGATCCCGCAAAGAATCCGGATCGCTCTGCAGCAGCTCCACGGTCTCCTTCCAGCTCTTCCAGACCGCCCGTTTTTCCGGATGGTCGAGATCGACGTAGCGGCTGACCCAATCGGCGTAGTCATTTTGAAGCTCGGCGGCGGTCGTCGTCCCCGAGTGGGCGAGATCGATCTCCCAGCGATCGGTCTGGTCTCGGGAAATGCTCCGATGGGCGTAGAGCGGATCCGCCAGGAAGAAGCGCCGCGGAACCCGGTCGTACTGGAGTGCCTCCAGGACCAAGGCCGTTGTGCCGACCTTCAACCAGGTCGCATACTCGGAAAGGTTGGAATCGCCCACAATGACGTGGAAGCGGCGGTAGAGCTTGGGGTTCGCGTGGGGCTCGTCCCGCGTATTGATCAGCGGCCGTCGATTCATCGTGTCGATCCCCACGAGCTCGGTGAAGAAGTCGGCTCGCTGAGAGATTTGAAAGCCTCCGGCCAGTCCCTGATCTTCCTTTTCCCAACCCAACTTTCCCGCGCCGCCGAAGATCTGCCGCGTGACCAGAAACGCCATCATCCCCTCGACGAGGCGGTCCCAGGGAATCATCCGCGGGATCAGATAGTTCTCGTGACAGCCGTAACTGTGCCCGCCGAAGTCGGTGTTGTTCTTGTAAAGGCAGACCGTATGATTGCGCTTGCGGCTCGCCGCCCGAGCACACTCCTCCAGGATCCTTTCGCCCGCCTTGTCCTGCGCTACGAGATCGAGGAGGGTAGAGCATTCCGGAGTCGAATATTCCGGATGCGTGTGGTCATTGTAAAAGCGCGCCCCGTTACGCAGAACGAAGTCGCTCTTGATCTCCTCGAAGCTGTAGGGCCTCTGGCGATCTTGGGAAAAGAAGTTCGCCTCATCCCCGTCCTGGCGCAGCTCCTTCGCTCGGAAGCCGCGGGCATCGCGGTGCGGATCTTCCCGCGTGTAATCCCAGAGATTGGGGCTGCCGAGCTGTGCAGCAGCCCGAACCAGATGGATCGACTCCTCGACCACGTCGACCTCCGCATTTTCCCGAACGGCAATCCCGAATTCGGTCTCCAATCCAAAATAGATCGGCCACGCTCGAATTGGTCTCTGCTTGTCCATGGCGTCGCGCTCTCCTCCGGTCTCTTGTTCCCGAACATTCAAACGATCTGACGCACCGTCGCTTCCTCCCTCCGGGCCACGGGGGCCAGCCGAACGACATTCTGCGGATCGTAGTCGACGAGCTTCAGCCAGTCTTCGGTAATGTCGGACGGGGGGAAGATATCATTTTCAAGATACTCAATATCGAGTGCGGTCAAAAGATCCTCCAGCCCCAAGCCGTGATTCGACGGATCGGAGATCGCCCGCTTGATCGCCAGCTCCTTGGACCGCTCGACGATAGAAGCGATGATCGCTCCGCTGATGAGGTCGCCCCGATAGAGATATTCCTTTCTCCCGCTCCGAAAAGTGACTTCCAAAAACCGGTTCTGCTCCGCCCGGGCGAACTGGGCGTCCAACACCCCTTCAATCAGGATGTCGATCGCCTTTCCGCGATCTTCGCCTGCCTGCTCCAAGAGACCCGCCGCGTAGGGGAGATCCTGCTCCAGGTAGATCCGGTAGATTTCGGCCGAGCCCGCGCGATCCGGCCGATTGACCTTGATCTTCCGATCGATCCGGCCCGGCCGAAGAATGGCGGGATCGATCAAGTCCGCGCGATTGGAGGCAAGGATGAGCACCACCTCCCGCATCGACTCGATGCCATCCATCTCGGCGCAAAACATGGGAACGAGAGTATTGAGGATACTATTGAACCGCCCTGCGCGTCGGGTACCCAAGATCGATTCCGCCTCGTCGATGAAGATGAAGGGGAGAAAACCTTCGCGTGCCAACTCCCGAGCCTGCTCGAAGAGCTCGCGCACCTGCCGCTCTGATTCCCCAACCCACATGTTCAGAATCTCCGGGCCCTTCACATGGAGGAAGAACTCCTTCCTCTCCTCTCCGGTCTCTTCTTGAAGCTTGCGAGTCAAGTTGTAGGCGGTCGCCTTCCCCAAGAGGGTCTTCCCGCATCCGGGGGGCCCGTGGAGCAAAAATCCTTTCGGAACATGGTGGTGATACTTGGCGAAGAGGTCCGCATGGAGGAAAGGCAACTCCACGGCGTCCCGTATCGCGGCGACAGCCCCTTTCTGGCCACCCACCTTCTCCCAGGGAAGCTCCGGAACTTGATCGAGCAGCCGGTGCCTGGTCTTCGAGGTCGCCACGACCTCCAGAGCAACCCGGGAGGAGCCGTCCACCCGAATTTCGAGCCCTGCCTTGATCCGCTCTTTGGCCAGAGGAGTCGAACGAATCACCACGAAGCTTCCTCCCACTCCTTCGTGGCCTACGCGAAGGCGGTTGTCCGGCAAGACGTCGACCACCTTCACCACGGGGCCGGAAAAGTCGAAGCCAAGATCTCCGACGACCGCAAAGGCCTCGTTGAGCAGCACTCTCGTTCCGACCAGGAGCGTCTCATGACCAAGCCGCGGATCGATGCTGCAGTAGAACTCGGTTCCGCCCTGCACCACTAGCGCGATCTCTTTCTTGGGCAGGCCGAGAAGGGTACCGACCCGATTCGCCGGGGCGGAGAGCTTCTCCACCGCCTCGTTCAGCTTTTCCAAAGCCTGGTGAGCCTGCTCACCCGTCTCCTCCAGCTCGGCGACTCGGCGCCGAAGATAGAAGAATGCCTCCCGCGAGACCGCGTCGAAGGAAAGCGATTGTCCGATCAGGTCGACGACCTGCAAGGCGGAAGCCGACTCTAAGTTTTCGAAAGACGTAGGCATCTCCCCTCCGAATCCTTTTTCTTTTCTCGCCATGCTTTTGAAAATAAGCGCATGCGCTCTTCCCCGCAAATCGACCCCCTAGGCGAGGCCGCTCCCCCCTTGAAGCAGATTCCGCACCAAGTTGACCGGATCCTCTGCTTCCAGCACCGGACGGCCGACCACGATGTGGGTCGCTCCTAGGGCAAACGCCTCCCGAGGCGAGACGGTGCGTCTCTGGTCGTCCACTTCTCGCTGCGTGAGCCGGATCCCCGGGGTCACCACCACTTCCGGTCGTATGCCCGCTTCCCGCAGGGAGGAGAGCTCGCGGGCGGAGCAGACGATGCCGCGAATCCCGCAGTCCCCGGCAAGCGCCGCAAGGGCGCAAACGCGTTCGGAAAGGCTTCCGCTCACGCCGACCTCCGAGAGATCCGCCTCCTCGAGGCTCGTCAGGACCGTCACCGCGAGAATCCGGGTCTTGCTGCCCGCAGCCGCCTCCGAGGCAGCCGTCAGCATTCTCCTTCCGCCCAGGGCATGCACGGTCAGGTAGCCGACGTCCATCTGCACGCAGGCTCGGACGGCTCGCTCGACGGTGGCCGGAATATCGTGAAACTTCAGATCCAGAAAGACCTGCGCGCCCAGGGAACGGATCTCCTCCACCACTTTTGGCCCGCCGCGCAGGAAGAGTTGACTTCCCACCTTGAACCAACTGACATAGTTGCGAAGTCGGCGCGCCAGAAGGAGCGCATTCTCCACATCGAAGAGATCCAAGGCCACAATGAGCCCATCCGCTAAGGGCAGGGAGGACACTTCAACAGGTATTGAACTCTTCGCTCCGGCGAAAATCAACCTCGACCTGCGCATTCTCGGCCGCCGCTCCGACGGGTTTCATGAGCTCTCGACGCGGATGGCTCCCATCTCGCTTGGCGACCGACTCCGGATCGCCTCACATCCCGGACCGGAGATCTTCTTTCGATGCGACGATCCGCTCCTCCCCGCGGGAGAAGACAATCTGGTCTGCCGGGCGGTGCGCCTCTTCGCCGACTCGTTCGGCCTCCTCCGCGGCTTGACGATCTCTTTGAAAAAGAGGCTGCCCGCGGGAGCCGGCTTGGGGGGAGGCAGCAGCGACGCCGCCGCCGCCCTCCTGGCCCTCCGCAGGCTCCTCGGCTATCCCGCTTCCCGCGACGCGCTCCTGCCCCTGGCCGCTACCCTGGGCAGCGATGTCCCCTTCTTTCTGGTCCAGAAACCAGCGCTCTGCCACGGCCGAGGGGAGATTGTCTCCCCGGAGCCTTGGCTCGGTCCGCGGCACGGACTCCTCCTCTTCCCAGGATTTCCCGTTCCGACTCCGTGGGCCTACCAAGCCTACGCCCGGAGTCCTCGGCCGGGGGAAGAACGCGGCACTCCGCCCTGGGGGCCGATTCGGAACGATCTGGAGCCCGCCGTCTTTGAGAAGTATTTGTGGCTCGCCGCAGCCCGCAACTGGCTTCAAGAGGAAGCGGGTGCCAACCTTGCCATGATGAGCGGAAGCGGAAGCTCGGTGTTTGGTCTTTGGGAAAGCCGTCCCGGTCCGGAGCTCGTGGTGCGGGCGCAGCTCTTCTTTGGAGCGGAAGCCTGGATCCGCACCTTTTCCATCCTCAGCGAGGAAAGCTCGCAAGAGCTCCAAGACCTCCCAGATCCGAACCGTTGACCAAAAACCGCCGCACAAGCCCTTGGCTTTAGCCCTGGGGAGGTATCAGGGATCTTTCTTCTCCGGGCCGCTCCCACGGGAATTCTCGGATCCTGCACTCCCTTCTCGCAGGCTGGACTAGTCCGCAAGAAAGTGTACACTATAAATATTAGGAGAGGTTCTCCCGTCTATTTTCTTACTTTGTCTTATTCTTATGCCAAATTATACGTATTTGATTGTCGGCGGCGGAATGACGGCCGATGCCGCCGTCCGCGGCATTCGGGAAATCGACCCGGATGGATCCATTGGCGTGCTGACGACGGAAC
>JAQUAR010000110.1 GCA_028687155.1 Methylacidiphilaceae bacterium
GCGACATGGTCCCAGAATCCGCCGTACTCGTCGTAGGTGAGGAGAATCACGCACCGGGACCAGTAGCGGGACGTCTGAACCGCCCGGATGAGCGCAAGGATGTGCTTCTGGCCCTCTTCGACACTCAAATAGCCGGGGTGCTCGTTTTCTTTCCCCAGGGGCTTGACGAAGCAGACCGCCGGGAGACGGCCGTTCTTGAGATCCGCAAGGAAAGCGGCTTCGTCCTTGAGATGAAGCTTCCCCTCCGGAGTCTGCGGACTATAGCGGGCAAAGTAGGCGAAAGGCTGGTGGTGGAAGCGAAAGGTCGGCGCCGGGTGTCCCGCGACCGCGTCTCCCCAACCCCCCGAATACCAGGCCCAGGAGACTCCCGCCTCGCTCAGCCGATCTCCAATGGTTGGAGCGGCGAGCGGGGGGAGCAGATGGTCTTGCGGAGTTTTAGCCTTGTGGGGCGCCTGGGCTCCTTGCACCGATCCTACCACGTAGCCATCGGGCGTGATCTTGCCGTCTTTATGGAGCCCCGTCAGGCGGCCCGCTTCGTCCAGGACCGGCTCGGCGACCCATTCGCCCGGAGGCATGTCGGGCCACCGCGGCGTCTGGCAGGAGACCAGCCAGATGTGGTTGAGGAAGGAGGAGCCGAAGGCGCTCTGGAAGAAATGATCGAGCACGGTGTACTCCCGAGCGAGGGAAAAGAGGGGGAGGCGCTTGCTCTCGTAATAGCCCATCGGAAGGGCGCCGGTGGTCCCCCAGGCGACATACTGGTTATTCGCTCCGCCGGCAATCTGAAGTTGGCAGTGGTAGAAGGAGTGAGTCGGATCGGGGGTCAACTCGCGCAGCGAGACATAGGAGAGGAGCGGGAAGGGCCGGTTGGGGAGGTGTTCGGGAAAGCGCCGATCGGGCTGCTCGCTCTTGTCGTCGAGAACCGGAGGGAGCTGCGGGTAAGGAACCCCAGAACGATCGACCTGGACCGCCGCCTCCCCCGCCTCTGCGATCCCTTCAGCACCCGGGAACTCGCCCAGGAGGTTGTCGAAGCTATGGTTTTCCTGGAAGAGAAGGATGAAGTAGTCGACGGGTGCCCCGGCGGGAGGTGGCAGCGCGGCGCCTGCGGCCATTGCGCGGAAGAGAGGAAGGAGAAGGCAGAAGAGCTGCAGGCTGCGCGAGAGAGACCGTTGGCCGAGTCGGGAGATCATGGGTTCTATGGGGGTGGGCGGCTCAAAAGCTGGCGCCGATGCTCCCGTAGAGCGTGAAGGGCGCTCCCGGATAGCCGAGCATGTAGCCCGCCTGATAGGCAGAGGGAACGTTGGCGTTTCCGGCGGTGCCATAGTAACCGCCACTGGTAATGTATTCGTAACCGTTGTAGTTGAGGTCGGTGATGTTCATCAGGGTCAGGTTGAAGTTGATCATCCGCTCCCGCTCGAAGAGGCGCATCGGGACCGCCGCGTTGATCGAGGCGTTGAGGGTGTAATACTGAGGCATCGTCTGTCTGCTTGGTGCGCCGGTGTTGTTGTCGAAGACATACTGCTCCCCGTTGAAGATGAACCAGAGGCTGGTGCGGATGGAGACTTTGCCGACCTGCTGGACCTGATAGATGCCTCCGGTGAGCATGACACTCGGCACATAGGGGACATGGCGGCCATCATAGCTTACGGCGTGCGACGTACCCGGACTCTTGACGTAGCTCGTATAGGTTGCATCCTCGACCGCTCCGTTCATGAAGAGGTGAAAGGTGCCGATCGGGTTATCATCGAGAAAGAAGTCGCCTCCCTGGTAGACCGAAGTCCCTAGCCCGGTAATCGATTGGCCGACGAAGTTGACCGTGTTGATCGCCTGTTCGGCGAAGCGAAGCCAGAAGTAGTTGGCGCCGAAAAGCATATTGTTGAGTCCGGGTAGCTTTTCAAAGTGGGTCTTGAACCCCGCGATCGCATATTGCGCCAGCGACAACCCATAGTAGGAGGCGGGAATCTTTTGAAAGAGGCCCCCTCCGCCGCCGACCGTATCGGTCTCGTACGTTTCCGAGTAGCTGCCGTATAGGGCGAGCCAACGAGTCACCTCCAGGTTGAGGAGAATCGAAGGCTCGAGGCCGCCGAGGTGCCGGGTGGCATTCGGCAACTTTCCTTGGTTGCCTCCCGCGTTGTATAGATACGCTAGGGGGAACTGCTCCTGGGCGTTCATTGAGTAAGCGGTCGTGAAGACGTCGTAGCGGATGCTTGGTATAATCTGAAGCGCCTTGATCGGCTCGATCGTGTCCTGGAGATAGACTGCGATATCGGTCTGATCCCAATAATTGTTCCGATATGTGCTGTTCGGGGTCAGCTCCCCGCCTGGAATGGCCGTTCCAGGAAGGAAGTAGCTCGGATTGTAGAATGCATTGCGGGTGTTGTAGGTGGAGGAGATGTAGTAACCCCCCACGTCGACCGTATTGTAGGGGAGGATCTTGGTCAAGCCGATCTGGTCTCCGAAATCCGATTCGGATGGATTGTTGTACTCATAGGCGTTGGCAACATTTTCAAAGAAGTTATAATACCGGCTGTGGAAGCGGTTTGAACCGTTGTAGAAGAGCATGTTGTGCAGAGTCGTCGTCTTGTCGTCGTCGAGGTAGATGTTCTGCTTGGCATAGGCGATCTGGGTCGACTGGCTGTCGAGCTTGCGCCAGGTATCGTAGTTGAGATTACTATAGTAGCCGCTGGTCGCCTGGCTGTACGGAGTGCCGGCGATCGGCATGCCGCTCGCGCTCTGGCCGTTGACCGTCACGTAGGGGTTGGCGCCGACGGGGAGAATGGTGGGCCGGTACCCACCCGCATCGGCGTACCAGGCGCCGAAGCTGATGTCGCCATGGTTGAAGTTCTTGATTGTCTTTACGTAGGCCGCGTACTGGTAGCTGGGGCTTCGGAATCCGTCCCCGGACATCCGGAAGTTGTTGCCGTCGCCGACTCCGCCCGCAATCACCGTTGACCAGCCGTGGATGTTTCCGGTCCGGTAGTCGGCGGTCATCATCTTCTGGTTGAAGCTTCCGTAGATGATGTTGACATCGGCGCCCGAATGCTCGGTCGGCTGGATCGGGGTGAACTCCACCATGCCGCCGACATTGTCATACCAGCGGCCGGCCGCCGTTGCCGGGCCGTAGGTGACGGCGGTGCTCGAGATCATCTGCATGATCGGCACCGACGGAGACTGCCAGAGGCCGCTCGAAACATTGTTCATCGGCACCCCGTCGAGCGTCATCATGATCGAGGCCCCGCCGGTGTAACCACCGAAGCCGCCCCAGCCGTTCCCGATTCCGTTGATGGAGACGGTGTACTTGGTGGCCCCGGTGTTGCCATAGCCGTTGACATTTACACCCGGCGAAAACTGGAGCACCTGGGCCGCGCCGGCCACCGGACCTGCGCTTGCCGCCATGTTCTTGTCGATCACGCGGGTCGTCGCCCCGGACCGGAAGATCTGTTCCTGGGTCGGTGCTTGCGATGCCCCTGGCACGAGATCGGTTGGCGGGTCGAGTAGAGGGTTGGGATCATCCTCCGTAACGAGGGTGGTGGGCATCTGGACTACGCCGTCCTTGCTGGTTGGCATGGTCGGTTCGGTTCCGTCTCCGGAGGAAGCGTTCGGGCTTGGGGAGTTGACGGCGAGGAGAGGCTGAATGTCGGCCAGATCCGATCCGGGAGGTCTGGCGCCGTACACAGAAGAGAGTCCAGTGGAGGCCGCGGGAGCGGCATCCCAGGACTCCGGTCCCCCGCGCAGAGCGGGGGGTTCGCTTGCGCTCTCCTGCGGTCCTGAGAGGCTGTCGTCCACTTTCGGGATTCCGGGGTCGCCGGCTCGCGTCTCTTGCATGCTCAGCAAGAAAGCGAGGAAGAGAAGGGAGAGGGATCGGGAAGCGGGCCATGTCCAAGCGAAAAGCCCATTCAGCAACCTTTTCATACTCATCACTGACTAGTCCTCCTCCTATCTGCGCAATGTCTATCCAGGGCTGCGTCGAAGAGCCGCAAGAAAGGGCCTGCACGATAGATAGGTTAAGAATGATGAGCAATTAAAATAGTGTTACAAATATGTGACAAATATGTTACGACTATGTGACAAAGATGTGTCAGAAAGGTTGCTGGAACGTGACGGAGAAGTGGCGAAACGGTTACAAACAGGTTACGGCTAGATGGCGATCTTGTTACGGTTGTGTGGCAGCGCGCGGACAGCGGCGGAGGGTTGGGAGCGATTAAGGATGCGAATAGTCGTCAGGAATCCTTCTGATCACTCAATGCCCGGCATCTCTAGGGCAAGATTCCGCTTGCGGCTTTTCGTCGAAGACGACGAGTCGAGGAGCCCGTGGAGTCGGGAAAGGGAAGATGAATCGGCAACAGCGGATGCGGCTGTTGATTCTTTGCGCCCAGGAAGCGAATGGCCGGAAGAAGGGAGCGATTCCGAGCGCGTAATTGGCACGGGCTCTGCACCGCAGCCTTAACGAATCCCCTTGCGCTCTTTCCTCAAAAAGAAGAGGATACTGTCATGACAAGTAGGCTTGCTCACCGGACGCTTCCCTTCGGAAGCAAGATGCGGCGCGAGCCGGAAACCGGAGCGATGGGATGAAGACCTCATATGGATTTGGGAAGGAAGTGGCGACCTCGTTCGAGGAAACCGTCCCCAAGGTGGTGGAGGCTCTGCGCAAGGAGGGATTTGGCATCCTCTGCGAAATCGATGTGGCGGCGACCCTCAGGAGCAAGCTGGGCAAGGAGATGCCCCCGTATCGCATCTTGGGAGCTTGCAATCCTCTCTTGGCCCATCAAGTCTTGGAGCTGGATCCGTCCGTTGGACTGCTGATGCCCTGCAACGCGGTCGTCCGGCAGGACACCTCGGGGAAGGTCCATGTCGAACTTTTGGATCCCTCGGTGATGCCCGCCATGATCCAGCGGTCGGAGATCGAGCCTTTGGCCGCCGAGGCAAAGCAGCGGCTCCAGAAGGTTTTGGACTCGCTGTAACGAGCGCCTCTCCGCAATTTCGCATCCGGATCTCCCCGTTCCCAAGCTCGGTTCCACGCGGGAGAGGCGCGCGGGAGAGCTCGAGGCTGGGTGCGCATTTGCTGGCGGCAAAATCGGCGCGCGATTGGGACAAGCGCCATCCTCGCCTCTTTCTCTCTCACTCCCTCATCCCCCTGTCTGCCCTGCAAAGAAAGCGCGAAAGGGATGGTCAAATGGCCTTCCTTCTGGTAATAGGCCCAGCAATATTGGTTTGGGCGATGGGGCTCGCCCGAGAAAAGACCGCTCACCGATTGGGCTGATAGCTCCTACCACGGGTCTCGCAACGCGAGCCATCACGGGGAGGGAAGGAGCATTGGTTAGACGCGGGGATCGGGGTGCGGAGGGTCCAATCGAACCGGCAGGGATCGGTTGGGAAAGGAGGCACATCGGGTGAGCTTGGAGCCCTCCGCCGGTTCGCATCGGCCTCTCTCGAGCCACCTTGCGCTGGTGGGTGCCAGCCTCTTTGCCCTTCTCAACACCGGGGCCTTCACAGGGATCATCCCCTATTGCGTAGCCGAACTCGGCCAGCACCAGAGCCATGGGAGCTGGATGAACGGGGAGTTCTTCGCGGCGCAGGCGCTGGGAATGTTGCTGGCGAATCCGCTGGCCCAGCGGATCGGCGCTCTTCGTCTCTTTCTCTGGGCGGGCTGGACGACGGCGTCGGGTGCGCTGCTCTGCGCCCTGGCTCCGGGATTTGTCTTCTTCCTTCTCGCCCGAATCGTGCTGGGAGCGGGCGGCGGAGTCCTGATCCTGCTCGCTCCGGCCTTGCTCCTGGACACGTACCGGCCGCGCTTCCGGGAGTTCGCCCCGGTGGTCTGGGCGGTGATCGCGATTCTCCCCTTTACGATCGGGCCGCTCCTCGGTGGCTGGATCGAGGAAAGATGGGGCAGGGAAGCGGCGAGCTGGCGGCTCTGGTTCCTAATCGACGGGGCCGTGGTAGGGCTCTGCGCCGAGTGGGTTCGCCGGCTTTTGAGGGCGACCGCGCCCGCGCGAACGGACGCCCGCTTCGACTGGACCGGCTTCGGCTTGCTCGCGACCGGCCTCTTCTCCTTGCAGACCGCTT
>JAQUAR010000111.1 GCA_028687155.1 Methylacidiphilaceae bacterium
TCGACCACGATCCGCCGAGGCACAAAGGAGAGCAGGCGGCGGAAATGGGCGAGTACGCGGCGGAAATTCTCCTGGGCCTCCCAGCCCTCCAGATCCCCCAGGGATTGGGAGAGATAGATCTTCCCCTGATGCGCGAGCGTGACCGTCGCCTTCTCTTGCGCGCCCATGGCCAGGATCGCCGCCTCCCGGTCGAGCTCGAAGCCCTGGGCGAGGTAGAGAGGGGCAAAGCCGCGAGCGCGGCGCAACAGAATGGGCTGCCGGAAAAAAGGAGAAAGTCTGACCACCGAGTCGTCCAAACGGCTCTCGATTGCCCGGTTGTGGCTGAGCAGCGCATCGGCCCCTTCCCTCCACTCCCCGAGAATCTCCTCCTCGGTGGCCAGGATGGGCGACTCCGACAGGTTCGCGCTGGTTGCCACCACCGGACCCGCCAGCCGGTCGAGAAGAAGGGCCGGCAGGGGAGCGGAAGGGAGCATGATCCCCAGAGTATCCTCTTCGGGGGCCACTCCCGAAGCAATCCGGGTTGGTCCTTCTTTTCGGTTCAGGATCACGATCGGTTTCTCACGGCGGCAGAGCCACCGCTCCTCCTCGGAACCGACGCAGGCCTCTCGCCGAATCGCATCGAGATCGGCAAAGAGGAGTGCAAAGGGCTTGATCGGCCGATGCTTCCTCCGGCGCAGCTCGGCTACGGCCTTCTCATTCGCCGCGTCCACCAAAAGCAGGTATCCCCCGACTCCCTTCAAGGCGACGATCTCCCCCTGCGTGATCCGCTTGGCCGCCGCATCGAGCGCCTCGCCTCCCGAAGCAAGCCGCGATCCCCAAGGATCGAGCAGATCGACCCTCACCCCGCAGCTGGGACAAGAGTTGGTCTGGGAGTAGAAGCGACGGTCGGCGGGATCTCGGTATTCACGGGCGCACTCCGGGCACATCGCAAAGGGCGCCATCGTGGTCCGCTCCCGGTCGTAGGGAAGCCCTTGTATGATCGAGTAGCGGGGTCCGCAATCGGTGCAGGTGATGAACGGATACTGGAAGCGCCGATTCCGCGGATCGATGATCTCGCGCCGACAGCTTTCGCAGAGGTCCAGATCGGGAAGCAGCAAGACCGTCGCCTTCCCCTCCCGGCTGCTCTCCCGGACCACGAAGCTCGAATCGGTCCCCAGCGGCGCCTCCTCGATCTCTGCATGCGTCACCGAGGCGATGGAGGGGTGATCCCGAAGGAGCGCGGCCGAAAAGCGCTCGAGCGCCTCGACCTCGCCCTGCACCCAAATATGAACTCCATCGAGGCCGTTGCTCACCCAGCCGACCAGACCCGCCCCGCGGGCCAGCCGGTAGACAAAAGGCCGGAAGCCCACCCCCTGGACTCTCCCTTCGAGACGGATTTGCCAAGCCGCCTTCCGGTGGGCCATTCAAATCCCCCCCGTCCAGAGCCAGAAGACCCCGATCCCGATCGCGATGCCCCCTGTTACCAGACGAACGGCCAGAAAGCTCCGGTTCCCTCCCGCCGCGGGCAGCAGCGCGACTCTTCCCAGGATCCAGGAAAAGAGCGCCATCCCGAGGATCGCCCCCAGGCCGAAGCCGCCGATATATCCCCCCGCCGCCGCCCGGCTCGGGAGAGCGAGCACCGGGAGGGCCGCCAGGAGATGATGGCTGCCTGCGATGCCGTGGAGGAGCCCGATCCAGAGCGGGAGATGGGGATGGCGGTGCGCTTCGGCCGCCTCGTGGAGGGAAAGGGAGCCTGCACCCGGCCGGTGGAGATGGAGATGAAGGTGGGCGTGGCTAACCCCGTCATGGCAATGCCGGTGGACATGGATCTGGCGGGAGAGAGCACGCAGGCAGCACCAGAGACCGATGGCCACCAGGACGACCCCCACCAGCCGCTCGCCCCAATCCGAAAGCAGAGCAGTCGGCAAGGCGCCCCGCAGCCAAAAAACGAGCAGGCTCAGGAGCCAGACGCCCCCGCTGTGCCCCAGGCCCCAGGAGAGTCCGACTCGCCACGCATCCGTACGCCTCTCGATCGTGAGTGGGGCGATCGCGGCGAGATGGTCGGGGCCGGTCAGGGCGTGGACGATCCCGGCGGCAATCCCCGCTCCGACGGCCGCGACAAGCAAGGGGTCTACCAGCACCTCTGCCGCCCTTCTAGTCGACCGTCGGCTCCTCCGGCTGGTACGAGGTCTTCGCGCGAACCCATCCTTCCTCCACCCAGCGGAGCCACTCCTCCATCCCCTCCCCCGTCTTAGCGGAAAGCAGAAGCGAATCGAGACCGGGCCGCAGCCGGTGGGCAAACTCGGTGCACTCCTTTACGGAAAAATCGACGTAGGGCAAAAGATCTGCCTTCGAGAGGAGAAGGAGATCGGCTCCGTGGAAAGCCTCCGGATATTTTCGAGGCTTGTCCTCTCCTTCGGTCACCGAAAGAATCACCGCCCGCTTCCCCTCCCCCAAGTCGAAGAGCGCGGGGCAGATGAGATTCCCGACATTCTCGATCCAGAGGATCCCCCGGTCGGGCAGCGGTAGCTCCTCGAGCGCATGAGCCACCGCATGGGCATCGAGATGACAGCTCTTTCCCGTCTGAATCTGCAGGGCGGGAACGCCCGTTGCGCGGATCCGCTCCGCGTCGAGCTCGCTCTGCTGATCTCCTTCGATGACCGCCATCGGGATCCGGTCCCGAAGCGCCTCGAGGGTACGCACAAGAAGGGTCGTCTTCCCCGACCCAGGGCTCGAAATCATGTTGACGGCCAGGACACCCCTTCGGCGAAAGATCTCCCGGTTGCGCCGGGCAAAGACGGCGTTGGCTTCCAGGAGATCGGCCTCCAGATCGATGACCCGTCCTCCCTCCGTCCCATGGCGATGCTGCCAAGCATGAGGATGATGCTCATGCTTTCCCCCTTCTTCTCCCCCGCACCCGCAGGTCGCGCACATTGGCTTTTCTCCTTGTTCTTGCCGCAAAGCGGCTCTGGCTAATCGACTTCGATCTCGCCGAGACGGAGCCCGGCATCCTCTTCCCACAGCAATCGATAGCTCCCGCAGACGGGACAGGCCTCCGCGAGCTTCTCCGCCTCGCCCTCGTGCGAGCAATCGAGGCAGACAACTCTCGCCGACACCGGCCGGATTTCAAGCACGGCCCCTTCGGCCAAGGTTCCGCGAGAAGCGACGCCAAACGAAAACATCATCGCTCCCGGCTCGACCATCGCCTGCGGCCCGACCCGAAGCTCCACCCGGCGCACGCTCCGATAATGGTGACGCACGGCCTGCGTTTCCAGGATCCCGACCAGGGTTCGACAGAGGGAAAGCTCGTGCATCCGCTTCCGGTCCCTTCCCCATTTCCACCGCCGCCTCTCGACTGATAAATGTCAGCACATCTTCTCTCCGATGGATTTCCGCGTCAGCAGAAAAGATTGCTAGCCCTCCGACTGCGGTCCTAGTCGAAGGATTAGTTATGATCGTACGCGCATTAGTCTTTTTCCCTATAATGGGAAGAGGTCTTTCCCGGGATACCCTCTTTCCCAAGGAGAGAATAAGATCGCTAGTCGGGCAAAAGGATCTTCTGGTCGTCCTGTCTCGCGATTTCGCACTCGGGGCGCAGGAGTGCCAGGCGGGTGTCGGCGGTTGTTCAGGGAAGCTGCCTATGGACAGAGGACAAGTAAGGAACAATGAAAGTCTTCGACAATAGGGAATCCGCCTCTCCACCCGAGGGCATCGCGGCCCGAACCCTCCAAGAATACGAAGCGCTCCGCCTTCGCTGCGAGCGGAGGCTCCGAGAGCTCGAAGCCTCTCGACCGCTCAACCAGGTTAACCTTCCTTCCCTCCTTCGGGATCGGGGGATGAGCCGACGATCCTTCCTCAAGTGGGCTTCGGCGACGACCGCCCTTCTCTTCCTCCCCGCAAGCTTCGAGAAGCTCGTGGCCCGCGCGGCGTCGGTGATGAACCGGGTACCTGTCATCTGGGTCGAATACCAGGATTGCGCGGGCAACTCGGAAGCGGTCCTGCGCGCAGACGGCCCGACGATCGACGAACTGATCCTCGACGTGATCTCGCTCGAGTACCAGGAGACGCTCATGGCCCCATCGGGTTTTCAAGCCGAAGCCCAGCTCAAGGATGCCGTCGAAACCTTCCGCGGAAAGTACATTCTGATCGTCGAAGGCTCCATTCCCGCGGAAGACGGCTTTGGCTTCAACGGCCCGCGGGGGGAGAGTTTCCTCGAGAATCTCAAGCGCCTCTCCCGCGATGCCTTGGCCGTCATCGCGGTCGGGAGCTGCGCCTCCTACGGCGGCATCCCTGCCGCCTATCCGAATCCAACGAAGGCGATGGGCGTCTGGGATATCGTCAAGGGAAAGCCGATCGTCAATATTCCGGCCTGCCCAATGAATCCCGCCAACCTGCTCGGGGTCATCCTCCACTACGTTCTGACGGGAGCGCTCCCCGAACTCGATTACCTGCTCCGACCGAAGTTCGCCTTCGGCTACCGCATTCATGACAACTGCGAGCGCCGCGCCCATTTCGATGCCGGCGAATATGTCGAGCGCTGGGGAGACGAGGGGGCGCGGAACAACTTTTGTCTCTACAAGATGGGCTGCAAGGGCCCGATGACCTTCAACAACTGCTCGATCATCCGCTACAACGACGGGACCAACTGGCCGATCGGGGTCGGCCGGGGATGCATCGGCTGCTCCGAGCCTGGTTTCTGGGACAAGTATGCCTACGAGCGGCCGATGGCGGGCGCCAACATTCCGGTCCCCGGCCTCTTCGACCTCGGGATCGAGAAGAGCGTCGACATCCTGGGAGTCGGTCTCCTGACCGCAGCCGGAGCCGGCATCGCAATCCATGCATTCCTGAGCGCCAAGTATGGAAAGAAATCGGGAGAACCTCCGTCCGGCGCGCCTCGTGAGGAGAAGTCATGAGCAAGCGTATCGTCGTCGACCCGATCACCCGGATCGAGGGTCATCTCCGGATCGAAGCCGTGCTCGATGAC
Source organism: Methylacidiphilaceae bacterium (assembly GCA_028687155.1). Taxonomy (GTDB): domain Bacteria; phylum Verrucomicrobiota; class Verrucomicrobiia; order Methylacidiphilales; family Methylacidiphilaceae; genus Methylacidimicrobium. Next base: position 4,964 of record JAQUAR010000111.1, read on the forward strand.
AGCAACACGATCCAGGACGCCTATGCCTCGGGGACGATGTTCCGCGGGATCGAAACGATCCTGAAGGGACGCGATCCGCGAGATGCCGGGCTCCTGGCGATGAGGATCTGCGGGGTCTGCACCGGAGTCCACTACTGGACCAGCATCCAGGCGGTCGAAAATGCCTTCGGAGTGCGTGTTCCCAACAACGCCCGGCTCGTCCGGAATCTGATTGCCGGTTCCCTCTACCTCCACGATCATCCGGTCCACTTCTACCACCTCCACGCGCTCGACTGGGTCGACGTGATCTCGGCGCTCAAAGCCGATCCGCGCAAAGCGGTCGACGTTGCCTACCAGTTCACCGACACGCCCTGGAACGTAAGCGTCGAGCATTTCCAGAAGGTCCAGCAGCGACTGGGCGGCTTTGCCGCACAGGGCCGCCTGGGAATCTTTGCCAATGGCTACTGGGGAAACCCGAGCTATCGATTCTCCCCTGAGGAGAACCTCATCGCGCTCTCTCACTATCTCGACGCCTTGGCGATGCAGCGGGGTGCGGCAAAGATGATGGCGATCTTCGGAGGAAAGAATCCCCATCCGCAGTCGATCGTCGTGGGCGGGGTGACCTGCGTCCAGGACATTGAAAATCCCAGCCGGATCTCCCTCTTCCAGACCCTGCTGGCCGAGCAGCATCGCTTCATTCGGCAAGCCTACCTGCCGGACATCCTCATGGCCGCCCATGCCTATCGGGAGGAGGGCCTTGCGGGCATCGGATCCGGTCTCAAATCCTATCTGGCCTACGGCTTCTTCGAGATGGACAATCAAGGGCCGGGACGGGGCAAGACCCTCTTCCCGAGCGGGATGGTCCGGGAAGGCGACCTGTCGAAGGTCTACGACTTCGACCCCATCAAGGTCACCGAGGACGTTCTCCACTCCTGGTACCGCGGCCAAGACAGCCTCCATCCCTACGTGGGCGTCACCGATCCGTCCTTCACGGGCCTGAGGAAGGAAGGGGAGATCGCCTATCTCGACACCGAGGGCAAATACAGTTGGATCAAGGCCCCCACCTACGACGATCATCGGGTGGAGACCGGCCCCCTGGCCCGCCTCGTGGTCGGCTA
>JAQUAR010000112.1 GCA_028687155.1 Methylacidiphilaceae bacterium
CCTTCGATCGAGGACGCAGCGGGCTCTTACTCGGGGAAGGCGCCGCCTTTCTCGTCCTGGAATCCTTGGAGCATGCACTGGCTCGGCGCGCTCGACCGCTCTGCCGATTGACCGGATACGGCCAAGCCACCGATCTCTATCATCTCACCCAGCCCTCTCCGGATGGACGCGCGCTCTGTCAAGCCATGGAATCTGCTCTTACCCAGGCCAAACTCTCCCCGGAAGCCGTCGGTTACCTGAACGCACATGGGACCGGCACTGCCTTGAACGATGAAGCAGAGGCCCACGCCTATTCCCGCTTTTTCGGTGCGGGCTGGCAGACCCCTCGGATGAGCAGTACCAAGGCAATTATCGGCCATACTCTGGGTGCTGCGGGTGCGATTGAGGCTGTTTTCTCCGTTCTTGCCTTGTCGACGGGGCGCCTCCCCCCTCAGTGGAACTCCCCGAACCCTCTTCGCGAGGTGGAGCGAGCCCTGGTTCGTCCTCTGGAGCCTTCTTTCCCGTTCGATCACACGATGAGCGTCAACGTGGGGTTCGGAGGCACTAATGCCGCCTTGCTCTTTTCCCGTCATGACTGATCGTTTGCCCGTCTACGTGAATGCGGTCGGCGCAGTCTCCCCCGCCGGGCTGGGGGCTGAACAGCTTGCGCCATGGCATCCACCCGCCGAAAAGGAGATGGCCCTCTCTTCCTCTCCGTCCCGTCGATTTCCCGTCTTCCTCGTCGAACGCTCCGATCCCCGATGGAACAGGTGGACGGCAGAGCCGCGGCTTCGCCGCGCAGGAGGATTGTCTCAATTCCTGGTCGAGGCCATCCATCAGGCGCTAGTCGGCGTGACGGAGCAGGCGAGATCCCGCATGGGGCTGGTCGCGGTCTTCAACAACGGCAGCATTGCCCATACCGCTCGCTTCTTCACCGGCTATCGCAGCCAGGGCCGCCGCTTCGCGAGCCCCCTTCTTTTTCCTGAAACCGTCTACAACGCGGCAACAAGCCACGCAGCAGCCGTATTCGGACTCGGCGGCCCCACCTGCTCGCTGATCGGCGATGAGGCCGCGTGGGTCGAGGGGATCCGGATGGCGAGGATTTGGCTCCAACTCGGACGCGCCTCCACCGCTCTTGTCGCCGCAGCCGAGGAGCTTACCCCGGTGACTCTCGATGCGTTCCACTCCGCCGGCTGGCTGCGAAGAGCCCGTCCGTTTCGACCGGCCGAGGGCGCAGCCGCCCTTCTTCTGACAACCTGTCTCGATGGTGCCCTCTTTGCTCTCCTCGGAGCGCCAACAAGCTTCCCTTACCGCAACCGAGGGGAACTGGCCTTGATTGCCTCCAAGCTTGCCTGCGATCTGCCACCGAAGATCCCGGTTTACCCCACGGCCGGGGACTCTTGGCTCGGGCCGCTCGAACGAGTCTTCCTTCGCCAGATGCCGTCCCTCGGCTCCTTCCCGTACGTAGGAGAAGCGTTCGCCGTCTCCTCCGGCTGGCATACGATTCGCGCCGCCAGCCTTCTTTCCGAGCAGCACACTGAGATTCTCCTCCCTCTATGGGGCTGCATTCATCAGTTCTCGTGGCTACACCTCCGTCTCCCCGGTTAACGTGCTTCTCTCACAAGTGCTTTTCCCGCAGCTTGTGAGTCAGATGGGGTCAGCCGAAGGAGGAAAGGACGAAGAAGCGGCGATCCAGCTTTGGGGGCTCGGCTGGCAGCCTGCCTGCTCGATCGCTTGCAAGACGCGTTCCTCGGTCATGATCCAGCGCTTCCGACGATAGAGCTGGTAATCTCCCCTCCATTCGCCCGGTGTCAGATTGATGGTCGCCAGGTTCGCTCCCGCCCGCAAGGCCCGTACGTACCCCGAAGAGTCGCAGAGATTCAAGGCGCTCACGGCCGGGACAACCCAGCGGGGCGAGGAGAGCCGGAGAACGGCTACCGCATTGAGCGTTTGATCAAGGTCCGCCCTCTTCTCCGAGGAGAGCGGAGTCCCTTCGCCGGGAATGAAAGGACTGACACTGCAACCGCAAAGAGAGAGCGAGCGGAGAAGGTCGAGCGTGCCGATCACCTGATCCAGGGTCTGGTTCGGAAGACCGTAGATGAAGCCGGAGGAAACGCACCAACCCGTCCGGACAAGATACCGGATCGCCTCCAGCCGCCTCTCCAGTCTGCCCGGGCATTGAAGAAGGCGATATTGTTCGGGATCACCGGTTTCGAGCTTAATGATATATCCACGGGCGCCAGCCTGCTGCAATTCGTCATAGAGCCGATGATCGACTGTTCCCAGACAGACGCTAATGCCCAAGCGTTTCTCCTTCGCGATCTCCTCGATCACCGGCAAGACCAGTTCCCTGAGAGCAACGGGATCCTCGCCTGCCTGAAAATTTAGGTCGGTGACCGAGGGGGGCAAACTCTCGTCGATCACCCGTCGAATGACCTCTCGCGCCAGCCGGAATCGTCGAAGCGCGTCGTTCTCCCGACGCATCCCGCAATAGGAGCAGTTCTGCCGGCAGAAATTGGCAACCTCGATGACTCCTCGGACAAAAATCCTTTGGCCGAATATCTGCTCACGCACCCGCTCCGCACTGGCCCAAAGAGCTGCTTGCGCTTGACCGCCGGCCGTCAGCGCCGATCTCCGCCAATCCGCCTTGGCCTCTGCGAAACCTTCCTCCTCTCCGCCTCGCGCCTTGCTCACGACGGTATTATGCCCTGCTGCATGACTCTTCCGAAACACGGTCTGAACTCGCTGGGGTTGCCTGCAAAGCCATGTCGGCCTCACCAAGTCGCCGTAGCTCATAAGCAATTCCCAACCCATCTATTGTGAAGTTCCTCCTTGATTGGAAGCGTCCGTTCACGCAGGTTTTTGTTATGCTAGTTCGGGTTGCCACAAGATCGCGTTCTCTTTTTCTGATGGGGACGATCGCCGCCGGCTCGCTTCTGTCGATGGAACTCTTGCCTTCCCCTGCTTTCGCCAGCAGCGACCCGGCGACGGACTCCTCTTCCGAATGGAAGACCACACACTCGGAGGAGCAGAGCGCTGCTCCTTCGAGTAAAGCGGGTACGAAGTCGACAAACCAGAAGGCGACTCCGCCCGCCTCCCCGACAAGCCGGAAACACGCTGCCCCATCCTCCAAAGCGAGCGGATCGGCAGCAAAAGGACGCACCGGCAAAAAGGGCCAGCAAGCCGATCAAGAGACAAAGCCCGAACCATTTGGAATCCAGATTGAGAAACTCTTCCGGGGGATCGGCGCGGACCTGGAAGAATTTTTTGTAGGCACTCGGACCGTCGACAAGGACGACTGACCGTTTTCCCACCCGGGCGTCCGTTCGTCTAGCTCCCGCAGTCGCACGGAGTTCGGGCCCGGAGTATCGCAGCCCCCATTGCCGGTGCTCCTCTATCCCGCAAGGGCCCTAAAAGAGCCGTGTGTTCTTCGTCGGAACAGACCCCCGCAGATTCGCTCTGGGCGTTCCGCTCAGCTGAGCGCCTTGGACGGGAATGGCGCGACGGATGCTGGGGGCCGAAGAGGTCTGAGCGACAAACCGATAGTGCTGGATGCGGGAATACTCTTTGGGCCAGACGGTCCAGAGAGAACCCGGCTGGCGGAAATCCGAATACCAGGTCCCTCGATAAAAGACTTCGATATGGCCATAATGATTGCGCCTTTTGGGAAGGAGGATCCGGACATCGTAGTTTCTCGGCTGGACATTGGCCGAACTTCTCACGTAACAGCCGGTCTTTAGAAGCGGCTCTCCGTACTCCTTTGCGTAGTCCCGCCGCTCCAACTTTCTTCCAGTCAGTTCTTCGACAGCAACGCGCACCGCTCGCGCACACATCCCTTGGGAATGCCGGTGCCTGGGGAGAGCTCTCTCGAAAGCTTTGGGATTGGGGTTTGGAGTCCCCTGGATCACTCTGCCACCCTGGACGACTCCGCCGGCTAGACAGTGCGAGACATTTCCTGTCGTGACAAGCGAGAACAGCAGACCTCCCCGGACAAGGATCTTGTAAAGCCCCATTTGGGTATTGGCTTATGCCCAAAAGCCGGCGTCTGAGCAAGACTTTCGTCGTTTCTTAAGAGTTTCCACCCTCTTTTCCCTCTGGCTGCCTCGGTCGATTGGTCTCGCAGCCCCGCGACTGGCGTGCTAAACTTTTTCGCGTTCGCGGTTCCAGTCAACGGAACATCGGGATCCGGGCGGACGGCATAACGGCATAAACGGATACGACCTGGGTTCCCTCGCGAAAGATCGGGCGGCCGGGGCAGAACGAATCCGTGGGGGAAGAGGATCCAGTGAATCGGCGATCCCGAACGCAATCGAGAAGGATGGCGGCCCCCTCGTCCACCCGTCTCCGCGCGAAGAACGCCGTCGCGAGCCAAGTCCCCTTTCCGAACGCGACGCTGCTCTGGCGATCTTGGGAAAAGACCGCGGCCCGCTTCGCGGAAGAACCCGCTCTCCTTCCGCTCGAATCGGGACAATGGATTCGTTTTCGCGATATCGATTTCGCCGCGCGGCGGCTCGCCCAAGAGCAGCTCGCCGGAGCGCGAGGAGCATGGCTCGCCTTCTCCCGGCCCAATGGTCCGGCGTGGGTCGAGATCTTTCTCGCCTGCCAGGCGGCAGGTGCGGCGGCCATGCCGCTCGACGCTGCCATTCCGGCGGAAAACCTAGCAAGTACGGCCCGCATGCTTGGCGCCTCACGCCTGTGGACCTCAAACGGCTTGGAATTCTTGGGCCCGCAGCGCCGCCGAGTCCGGTCCGCCGTACTTAAAATTAGCTCGGGAAGCCGCCGCGAAGCCGCTCCCCTCCCCTTCTCGGCCGAAGCGATGATCGAGGATGGGCGGAACACGGCCACCGCGATGGAGACAAGCGGAAAAGACGTGGCGTTGGCTCTTCTTCCTTTCGGCCACTCGTATGCACTTGGGAGCTTGATCCTGCCCTTCTTGCTCCGAGGCCTGCGCCTGGTCTCAGCCGAGGAGTTCCTGGTGAGCCAGATCCCAAGCTGGATCCGCAACCACGCCGTCACCTTCTTCCCTTCGGTTCCAGACATCTGGCGCGCCTTAGGTCAGCTCCCTGGTGAGTCGACCCTTCCTTCCCTACGGATCGCCGTCTCCGCCGGAGCTGTTTTGTCCGCCGAAACGGCCAGACGAATCTGCGACCGCTTTTCGGTGAAGATCCACAGCCTCTACGGCTCCTCGGAAACGGGCAGCATCTGCTACGACAAAAGCGGAGACGCCACCCTTGAGGAGCGCTCCGTGGGCAGGCCGCTTCCTCGCGTATCGGTCACGATCCGGCGCGACGGCAGGGTTTCGGTTGCCAGCCGAGCGCTTTCCGGCCGACGGGGGCGGATCACGCTTCCCGACCTCGCCGAATGGAACGAGCGAGGCGAGATTCGCTTATTGGGGCGAGCCGACCCCGTGATCACGATCGGCGGCCGCAAGATCCATCCTGCGGAAGTCGAAGCTCTTTTGCGGCGCCTTCCGTCGGTTACGGACGCCCACGTCCGATCCGTGCGGAGTCAGTCACGCAACTACCTGATCGCCGCCGTGGAAAGCCCGTCGGACGCTGCCAAGCTTCTTCGCCTTCTCGCCGACTGCGTCCCATCCTGGAAGATCCCGCGCTTCTTCCTCTGCCTCCCCCGGCTTCCTCGCAACGGGCGAGGAAAAGTAGAGGAAAAGGCGCTTCAGGCACTCTTTCGAGAAGCCTATCCGCAGCTCCCTTCGGCGGAAGCAAGCAAGACCCGGCCGCCGGCGACCGGCTCATCCGATTCCCGGATCAAGACGGAGAACTCCGCCAGTCCGCCATAGACGCGCTCCCGCTTGACCTCGATGGAGAGCGTCTGACCAGGCAGGGCAGCCCGCACAAATTTGAAAGCAAGGATCTGAGCGAGGAGGAGCGATTGCGCACGAGACAGGCCGAGAAGCTCGGACCAGAGACAGCCTGCGGCTTGCGCGCCGCACTCGACGAGCAGGACCCCGGGAAAGAGAGCCCTGCCGGGAAAATGATCCACGAAGACAGGCAGCGA
>JAQUAR010000113.1 GCA_028687155.1 Methylacidiphilaceae bacterium
TCGCCAGCCCTCGAGCCGAAAGGCCGAACGCGATGTTCTTTCCGACCATCCGGAAATAGCTAACCCCCAGGAAAGAAGCGACTTCGGCCAGTCGATCCCGCCGTTCCAGGGGATAGTAGATCCGAAACCCGGCATATCCGAGGTTGGGAGGCAGCTTCTGGATGGGGATCGCTCCGCCGAAGTCAAAGAAGCGCGGCAGATAGGGGATCGGCTGCACGCCCTTCCGATCGACCTGGAAACAGCGGATCGGCTGGTTGAAAAGATATCCAGGGTGAAAAAACCCGATCTGAAACGGGAGGGCTGCATCGCGCCAGAGGAGATCCTTGTCGCGCCAGCGGATCTGCCGGTACTGGTCGAAGGTCAGCGTCGCCAGAAAGGCCGGCACGGTTGCCGCGGCATAGGGCTCCGAGGACTTTTTCCGGGCCTCCTCGATCAGATCCTCGAAGCGCAGCGGCGGGCGGTAGCGGGTCTCCCGCACGATGAAGAGGAAGAGAAGAAGCGCCGCCGTTCCGAAAACCAGATGGATCTTGAACGTCTTTCGGGAAAGGAGTGCCATCGGGTCGTGCTGCATTCTCCAACCGACTGCGTTCCCATGGAGATGACAGGAAAGAGGCCGCCGGCAAGCAGAAAATGATCGACTGCTCCCCACGGCCGGTGCGACGGCGTCGGGCTCTCCTTGCGCCACCCGCTCTTCTCCTCTTTCTTCTTCTTGCCATGGATGCTGTCCTGGATGCCCGACCGTCGCCTCCTAGTCCACGGGAGCTTCTTTCCCGGATGACGATCGAAGAGAAGGTGGGACAACTGGTCCAGGCGGCACCGGCGCAAGCGGTCGGGATATTTCCGGATACATCGACCTGCCGGAAACTCCGCTCTTTCCTTTTGGCTACGGCCTGGCCTACACCCGCTTCGCCTATCGGGACATCCGGGTCGCGCCCTCGGTCATCGTCCAGAGGCAATCCGTAGAAGCGAGCGTGCTCCTCTCGAACGAGGGCGCACGGGCCGGAGAGGAAACGGTTCAACTCTATCTGCGCGCCCGGACGGCGAGCCTGACGCGACCCATCGCCGAGCTCAAGGGCTTCCAGCGCGTCTTTCTCGAACCGGGCGAAGAGCGCCGCGTGCATTTTTCGCTCCTTTCCGAGGCGCTCGCGTTCGTCGCGCCGGATGGGGAACTCAGGAAGGAGACGGGGGATTTCGAGCTTCGGATCGGCCCCTCCGCCGCCTCCGGGCTCTCCGCGCGGTTCCGTTTCGAGAATGGAGGGAGGATTACACCCGCTCCACCAGGCAGCCCTTGAGATATTCGGTTTCCGGAATGGTAGGAAGAATCGGGTGGTCCAGGGACTGACCCAGCGTCTTCCGAAGGCGCAAGGTTACATTCGCCTCCCAGGAAGCCCGGCCGATCAGCTCCTTCCATTCGCCTAACCCGAAGTGGTGCGAGCAGCAGAAGCTGACCAACCTTCCTCCCGGAGCGAGCAGCCGCAGCGCGCGCAGGTGGAGTTCGTGGTAGCCCCGGAGTGCGGCGGCGTGCTGGGCCTTGGTCTTCGTGAACGAGGGGGGATCGAGGATGATCAGATCGTATTGTGCCTTGGCTTGTTGCGCCTTCCGCAGCCAATCGAAGACGTTCTCCTCCACCCATTCGATCGCGGCACCCGTCCTTTCGGCCGCCGCCCGTCCGGATCGAAGGGCCGCGGCCGACTGATCGACCGCCGTGCAAGAGAGCGCACCGGCTGCCGAGCAGAAAAGGGAGAAGGCCCCCTGGTAACAGAAGAGATCGAGCACGCGCCGGCCGGAAGCAAGAGAGCTGACTTCCCGATAGTTGGCGCTCTGATCCAAGTAAAGCCCGGTCTTCTGCCCCTCGATCAGGCGCGCGGGCAGGGCGACCCCGTTTTCGAGAATCCAAAGCGGGTCGCTGTAGCTTCCGGACAAGATCTTCTTCTCGAGCGGCAGGTTTTCTTGAAGGCGCACGGGCGCGTCATTGCGAAGAACGACGCGGGAGAGCCCGGTTTTTTCTTGGATCAGAGAGAGGATCTCCTGGCTCCGCCTCTCCATGCCGGCAGTGAGGAGCTGCACGACCAGCCAATCCTGGTAGCGATCGACGATCAGCCCGGGAAGTCCATCCGACTCCGACCAGACGAGTCTCGCCGCGTCCGCATCCTGAGGTTTCAAGAGGCCGAGAGCATTCCGATAGGCGAACGCCTCATCGAGCAGCCGGGAAAGGAGAGGGGAATCGAGGAGCTCTTCCCTTCGCGAATAGAGCCGGATCGCAATCTGCGAGCGGCTGCTCCAAATTCCACAGCCGATCCGATCGCCGCGGGCGCTTCTCGCTTCCACGCAGTCTCCATCTTGGAGATCGCCCTCGATTTGGGCCAGCTCGCTCCGATAGATCCAAGGGTGGCCATGAAGGCATCGGTGAGTTCCCTGCTGCTGGAGCAGGGCTCGGCCGGAAAGCCCTGGGGAGAGAGGCGGGGGAGCGGGCAGCGGGCCGGCGGAGACGATTCTCCTCGATTCCGCGCCCGGGTGGTGAGCCTCAGGAAGCACGGCCAGACGGCGTCCCTTCTGCTCCCCCCGGGGAAGACCGGGGAGAGGGATAACGATAGAGCTTCCCCAAGAAATTCTGAAGGAGGAGCTGGCCTCCCTCTTCCCCGACGATGTATTCGGGATTGAGCGGAATCTTTCCGCCGCCGCCCGGTCCGTCGACGACGTACTGAGGGACGGCAAACCCGGTCGTGTATCCCCGCAACGCCCGCATGATTTGGATCCCCTCCTCGATCGGTACGCGGAGGTGATCCGTGCCCTCGATCAGGTCGCACTGGTAGAGATAATAGGGGCGGACCCTTGCCCGCACCAGTTTATGGACGAGATCGCGGACTGCGCCGGCCGAATCGTTGACGCCGCGCAAGAGAACCGACTGGTTGCCCAGCGGAATCCCCGCATCCGCCAGTCGCCCGAGCGCATCTCGGACCTCCGCGGTCAGTTCTGCCGCATGATTGGCGTGAATGTTGATCCAAAGAGGATGAAAAGTTCGCAAGAGCTCGCAGAGATCGCGGGTCAGGCGCTGCGGAAGAAAGATCGGGACCCGCGTGCCGATACGCACGATCTCGATGTGGGGGATCTCTCGCAGGCGGCCCAGCAGCTCCCGCAAGCGGCCATCGGAAAGAAGCAGCGGGTCTCCACCGGAAAGCAGCACATCCCTCACCTCCCGATGCTCCCAAAGATAGGCTAGGGCGCGATCCACGTCGACCGTCAAGTGCTGCTCTCCCACTCCGCTCACGATCCGCGATCGGGTGCAGTAGCGGCAGTAGCTGGCGCAGCGATCGGTGACCAGGAAAAGAACTCGGTCGGGATAGCGGTGCACGAGCCCCGGGGCAACCATATTCCCATCCTCGCCGCAGGGATCGCTCATCTCGTAGGGGGCGCGGAGCAGCTCTTCGCTCCGAGGGATCACCTGGCGCCGGACGGGACAATCGGGGTCTTCCGGAGAGAGAAGCGTAAAGAAGTAGGGAGTGATCGCAAGCGCGAGCTTTCTGGAAGAGGCGAGCAGGATGCCCCTTCTTTCGGAATCGGTCAGCGTCAGAAGCCCGGCGATCTCCTCGAGCGAGGTGAGCCGGTGGCGAAGCTGCCATCGCCAGTCGTTCCACTGCTCATCCGAGATGTGGGCCCAGAAGCCTTTCCCCGCCGAACGGAAGTCGCGGTCGCGGCAGCTCAAGATAAGGTCCTTCCGTACACAGAAGGCAAAGCTAAGTCTTTTGGCATCCTTGTCAACCGCCCGTCGCCTCAAAACCGCCGCCGACTACCGCAAAAAATCAGGCCGCTTGCGGGGAAGGAGAATCGCCTCGGAACCCGGCACCCTCGCTTGGGCGAAGGGAGAGGAGAGGTAGGCGGTCGCTCCGGAGAAGGCCTCCTGCGGCGCTCTTCCTCCTTGCCAAGGAGAGGCCAAGGTGATTTGCTCATCCGATATCGTTCGGGACTCAAGAGGAGTTGCGAAACCTTTTTTTCTCGGTAAGACGGGCAGATACCGAAGTGGTTAAACGGGGCAGACTGTAAATCTGCTGGCTCCGGCCTTCGCTGGTTCGAATCCAGCTCTGCCCAAGCGAGGAAATCCCTTCATTCCGATTGCGCTCCCCTCTCGTCGGTTTCCTCTTCCTCGAGCGCTTGCCGCCAGTGCGGCGAGAGGAGCGGGCGAATGAAGCCGAAGAGGAAGTAGGCAAGAAAGTCGACGGCCAGCATCCACTTGTAATAGACGACCGTCAGGGCGACCGCCGCCAGGACCAGTAGGAATTTGGGCAGAGAATGCTGCGTTCGCAACCCGACCCCCTTGAAGCTCGGGTAGCGGAGCTTGCTGAACATCATGAAGGAGAGAAGGAGGAGAAGGGCCGCCAAGACATAGCGGCCCCACCCCTGTTTCAGCTCTCGGTCGGTCTCGTAGAGGGAGAGCAGGAAGAGTGTGAGGGAAGAGACCAGTCCCGCTGCGGCGGGGATCGGAAAGCCGGTGAAGACTTCTTTGCTCCCCTCGGCTCGGGCGGCATGCACGTTGAAGCGGGCCAAGCGGAGCGCGCCACAGACGAGGTAGGTGGCCGCCACGATCCATCCCAGCCGATGAGGAAACTGGTAGAGGACGATCTCGAAGACGAGCAGAGCGGGAGCGACTCCAAAGGAGATGAGATCGGCCAGGGAGTCGAACTCGCGCCCGAAGGCGCTTTCCTTGCCTCCGAGACGAGCCACCCGCCCATCGAGCAGGTCGAAGACAAAGGCAGCCAAGATAAGATCCAGGCTTGTCTTGTAGGTGTGGATCCAGCCGGAAAGCTCGCTGTCCCGCAGGATGCTTCCTTCCAGAATCTTGAGAATGGCAAGAAACCCGCAAAGCAGGTTCCCCGCGGTCATGAGGCTTGGCAACAGGTAGATTTTACCCTGGTTCTCGTGCTCTTTCACGGCCACCGGCCTACAACGGTCTCCCCCGCATGGACTACCCTTCCCGGCTCGACGAGGATGCGGCACTGCTCCGGCAAGTAGAGTTCGGTGCGGGATCCGAAGCGGATCATTCCGATTCTTTCCCCTGCGCGCACAGAGACTCCCGTTCCCGTCCAACAGACGATTCGACGGGCGACCAGACCGGCAATCTGGCGCACTCCCACCATCCCGTGCGGGCTCTCGATCCACCAATCTTGCCTCTCATTGCGCTCCGCCGCCTCTTTGCGGCGCGCGTCGAAAAAGCTTCCTCGGGTATACTCGATCTTCGTCACGATGCCCGCCACCGGGGCGCGATTGACATGGACATCGAACACCGAGAGAAAAATCGCGACGCGACGCATGGGTCGGGACGAAAACGGGCTTTCCGGGACGAGATCCACCAGGACGACCTTCCCGTCCGCCGGTGCGACAATCGCGTCGGGATCCTGACTGGTCCGGCGATCCGGATCTCGGAAGAAGAAGACGACAAAGCCGAGCAGAAGAAGAAGCAACGTTCCGAAAAGGCGACTCCACCGGAAAGGCAGGATGAGAAAGAGAACCGTGGCCGCAGCCAGAAACGCCAGAAGCGGCAACGCATCTCGAATGGCAGGAGGAAGCATTCTCTGTCCGTTTATCACTCCCCGTATTCTCTGGGTGGCTCTCCTCCCCTTTTAACGAGGGATCCACGAAATCGCTGCCCCGCCGAATCGCGCCAACCCATAAAAGTAGAAGGCGGGGGCGGTAAAGAGCAAGCTGTCGACTAGGTCCAGCGCCCCCCCGATCCCCGGGATCCAGTGGCCCGAATCTTTCACGTGCGCGTCTCGTTTGACCGCACTTTTCGCTAGGTCGCCCCAGACGCCCAGGGACCCGAGTCCCAAGCCCAAAAGCACCGCGTCCAGCAGGTGAAGGCGCAGCGGGCCGTCGCGGCCGATAAAAACGATCACCAGGCTCGCCAGAAGCGTTGCCAGGAGCCCTCCCG
>JAQUAR010000114.1 GCA_028687155.1 Methylacidiphilaceae bacterium
AGGGCGGCCCGAAGGCATTGGAGAGAAGGCGAATCCGCTGCTTGGCCTGCGCCTCGGCGAGCACCTCGACGATATCGAAGCGATAAGTTACGTCGTCCTGTCCCAACTCCTCGAGGTAGGCATAAGCCGCCCGGACCAACCGGGCCCGCTTTTGGGCATCGACGGCCTCCGCGGGCTCCCCGTAATCGGTCGAACTTCGGGTTTTTACCTCGACGAAGACAAGAACGCTCGCATCCCGGCAGACAAGATCGATCTCTCCCCCTCCGATCCGCACGTTGCGCAAGAGAATCCGGTATCCTTTCCGGCGAAGGAATCGGGCGGCTTCCCGCTCGCCCCATCTTCCGAGCTCGCGGTTCTTGCGCCAGAGTCGACCAAAGAGAACCCAAACTAGGCTCACTCTCTTCCGCTCCCGCCGCCGGCGCCATCGTCCCAGGGAAGATCGTCGATCCTGCCCTCCGAGAGCCGTCCGAGAAAGCTCCGTCTGTGCAAGGATGTGGGGCCGTGGAGCCGCAGGGCTTCCCAATGGTCGGTCGTCCCATATCCCTTGTGGCGCGCAAAGCCAAACTCTGGATGGTCTCGATCGATCGCCTCCATCCAACGGTCTCGCGTAACCTTGGCGACTACGGAAGCCGCCGCGATGCAGGCGCAGCGGCCGTCGCCGCCGACGATCGCGCGGGCGGGTAGCTCCACGGGTGGAGTCTCTCGCCCATCGACTAAAACGATCCCCGGTCTTTTCCGCAACGCAGAAACCGCTCGGGACATCGCCAGCATCGTCGCCGCCAGCACGTTCCATCGGTCGACCTCTTGAGCAGTTGCCAGCCCGATTCCATACGCGACACCCGGCACGCTCACGATCCAGTCGCAGACGGAGGAACGCTGGTGTGGTTCCAACCGCTTGGAGTCGTCGAGCCACGGATGGAGCCGAATCCCCGCGGGAAGCACGACCGCCGCCGCGATCACGGGCCCCGCCAGGGATCCGCGTCCGGCCTCGTCGATGCCCGCGGCGGGACGAAAGCCTTGTTCCGCGAGGAGGTACTCCAATTGCCGACCAACGGCTTTGCGCCGAGGTCGCACCTTGCGGATTGCCTCCTCCTTGCGCACGGAGCCCTTATCCGGGGTGGACCTTCCCGGGAACGAGTGCCGGGAAAGCGTTCATCCAGAATGGATGAGGAAGAGCCTGCGGAAAATCGGAGGTTATTTCCTTCCGAGAACCGCTTCCTTGCCCTTCCTCCCACGGAGGTAATAGAGCTTGGCGCGCCGTACCTTCGCGCTCCGTTCCACCTCGATCTTTTCGATCCAGGGAGAGTGGAGCCGGTAGATCCGCTCAACCCCTTCTCCGTAGCTTAGGCGGCGCACGGTGAAGGCGGCGTTGATTCCCCGCCCCTTCTTACCGATCACGATTCCCTGAAAGACCTGGACTCGCTCCTTTTCGCCCTCTCGAATGCGTGAGTGCACCCGCACGCTGTCGCCCACCGAAAATCGGGGAATCTCTTTCTTGAGCTGCTCTTGCTCAATCCGCTCGATTAGATTCATCGCTCTCTCCTATCCCTCTGCGCTCCCACAGATCCTTTCTCACGCGCCGCGTCTTCTCCTCGGCCATGCGCCGCCGCCAGCGCGAAATCGCAGCATGGTCTCCAGACAGGAGGATTTCGGGCACCCCCCACTCCTGGAAAACAGCCGGCCGTGTATATTGCGGACCCTCTAGAAGAGCATCTTCGAAGGATTCATGCAATACTGATTCTGCATTTCCCAGGACGCCGGGAAGGAGCCGGACCACCGAATCGACGATCGCCAGAGCGGCTACGGCCCCGTTCGCCACGACGAAATCCCCGATCGAAACCTCCTCGTCGATCCAATGATCGATGACCCGCTGGTCCACGCCCTCGTAATGTCCGCAAACGAAGATGAGCCGAGAGGCGCGGGAAAGCTCCCAGGCCATGGCTTGATCGAACCTCCGCCCTCCCGGGGAGAGAAGACGGACCGGCGCTCTTTGCGCCATGGCTTGCACCGACTCGATCGCTTCGACGAGCGGCTCGGTTTTGAGCACCATCCCGGGCCCGCCTCCGTAAGGACGGTCATCGACTGTCTTGTGGCGATCGTGAGCGTAGTCCCGAAGCTGGTGCGCGCGGAAGACCAACCGCCCGCTCTCGATCGCCCGGCTCAGAATGCTCTCCCGAGCCGCCGCTTCGAGCAGCCCAGGGAACAAGGTGATCACATCGATCCGCACCACTCCCTCGCCCAAGGGCCGTCAGCCCGAATCTCCCACCGATTTCGCAACACCGGACCGGGGCTCGGCACAAAGGAGAACAGGGAGAGGCAGCCCGCTAGACTGCCGGGGAGGCCTCTTTCTCCGTTGGCTCGCTCGGAGCCCTCTTGACGAGCTGTGCAACGGTCTCGCTCAGCTGTGCTCCCTGTTTTCTCCAGAACTCGATGCGGTCGAGCTTAACGTGTACCCCGCCCTCTTTCAGGACAGGATCGTAGGTTCCGACCGCCTCCAGGAATTTGCCGTCCCGAGCGGCCCGTCGATCCGTAACGACGATTCGAAAGAAGGGACGATTTCTCCTCCCTTCCCTCCGTAAACGCACTGCCACTGCCATATGCTTTCTTTCTCCTTTACTCTTCATCCACCCGGGGCCCGAGGAATCGCCAGCTTCGGCCAGCCCTTTCCCGGTCCCCCTTTCGAAATCCGCCGCATCATCTTTCGCATCGAATCGAACTTGCGCAAGAGATCATTGACATCGTTCACCTGCGTTCCGCTTCCCCGCGCGATCCTCAGCCGGCGACGCCCATTGAGAATCGTCGGCCGGCGCCGTTCTTCCGCTGTCATGGAGAGGATGATCGCCTCGATCTGCTTGATCTTCTTCTCATCCACCTTCACGGCATCCTTGCCGGGAAACCCGGGAAGGAGCGCCAGCAAGTTTTCCAGCGGACCCAGCCGCTTCATCAGCCGAAGCTGCGCGAGGAAATCCTGAAGTCCGAATTCATTGCTCTTCAGCTTTTTGGCCATCTCCTCCATCGATTGCGCATCGATTTCCTCCTGCGCACGATCGACGAGGGCCACGATGTCCCCCATGCCCAAGAGTCTCCCGACGAATCGCTCGGGAACGAAGGCCTGCAAGGCGTCGGGCTTCTCCCCTACCCCCAGGAACTTGATGGGAATGCCCGTCACGCGCTGGATCGAGAGGGCGGCACCCCCACGAGCATCGCCGTCGGTTCTCGAGAGAACCAAGCCGGTGAGCGGCACCTTGGCCGCGAAAGCTTCCGCCACCTTTACCGCCACCTGTCCCGTCGCGGCATCGACGACTAGCAGCGATTCTCCCGGCTCCCAGAGCTGAGCGACACCCGCGAGTTCTTCGAGGAGCTCCGCATTGGCATCCAACCGGCCGGCGGCGTCGAAGATCACGATATCCATTCCTTCGCGCTCACCACGGGTACGGCCTTCTCGAGCAACCGTTTCGATCGGCGTTCCTTCCGGCCAGAAATAGACCGGGACTTGGATCTGCTCGCCGAGCCGCTGGAGCTGCTCGCGAGCGGCAGGACGAGTGAGGTCGCCCGCAACGAGAGCCACTCTCTGACGCTGCTTTCGGAACCAGAGGGCAAGCTTTGCCGCCGTCGTGGTCTTCCCCGATCCGTTGAGTCCGCAGAGAAGGAGCCGAAGCGGCCGCTCCGACCGGATTCCCCTCTCGCCCTCCCCAATCAGGTGGACAAGCTCCTCGTGGAAGATCTTGACGAATTGATCGCCCGGCCGGATGCCGGCCAGGGCCTCTTTCCCAAGGGCTTTCTTCTGAATTTCCTCGCAGAGCTGCTTGGCCACCGGATAATGGACATCGGCAGCAAGAAGGGCGAGACGGATCTCCCGGAGGGCATCGGCGACGTTGGACTCGGAGAGTTTTCCATAGCCGCGAAGGTTGCGGAAAACCGATTCAAGCTTATTCTGGAGGAGTTCAAGCATGGGGAGGAGTCGCTTCGGAAGCCGGCCTCATTTCGACCGGAGCTCCAGATCCTCACAAAGGCCCGGCAGCTCCGCCTTCGGAGGTACCGCGCTGACGAAGGGATCCTCCAAAGAGTAGTATCCGCTGTTACCGACTTGAACGTAGTCCCAATCGATCACATACGAGATCTTGCCCGCGGCCAGCCTCCTCATGAGTTGGCTGCGTGCGGAGGCCCTGGTGTTCCGGGGAGCTTCGAGCCGCAGATCCTCTCCTCCCAAGCCGGGGAGGCCGAGTTCCTCGAGCGTGGGGTGGGGGATCAGGCGCGCCAAGCTTCGTGTTTCGTCCAGATTATGATATTCGAGATCCAGGCTCTCCATCCAGGGGTCATCCCAACGGACCCGTTCCTGGGTCCGGAAGAGATCGAGCAGATGCCGCTTGGTGATCCAATCGACTTTCCCCAAAAGGGCGTCGTTATCCTCGCGCAGCCCGTGCAAGACCTCTTCCCATGCGAGTTGGGTCCAGACGCTATCTTGGTCCTCTTCCAGATCCAACCGGCTTACGGCAGCCAGGAAGTGTTCGAGAAGCTCCACCGCCGTCCATCTCCTTCCGTCGGACAATTCGATCAGCCACGGGCCATCCGGACAGTGGGAAACCTGATGCATGGCTCGCACCGGGTCGGCCAGGGCGACGTGAGGCATCCGATCCGCCTCCAGGAGGTCGAGGACAAGAGAGGTGCTTCCTACCTTGAGGGCTTGAGAGAAGGGAAGCATGTTCGAGTCCCCAAGAAGAAGGTGGAAGCGGCGAAAGCGGCAAGGATCTCCCAAAGGCTCGTCCCGGGCATTGATCAGCGCCCGGTTGAACTGGACCCATTCATAGATCTCGGTCTGAATGTAATCGGCGCGCTGCATCACTTGAAACGGTAAGACTCGCGTCCGGGCGCCCCGGTCGATCCCTCGCGGCACCATCACCGTTCCGACTCGGCCGGCTCCGACCATCAGCCCTCGAATGGCCAGAAAGGCAAGCAGCGCATCGACGTTGCCCTGCGTCAGGGGAGCATCTCGCCCGAGCAGATAATTTTCATGGCAACCAAAGGTTGCCCCCGTGTAGTGATCGATATTGTTCTTGATGAAGGACGCTTCCCCAGTGATGCCTAAGTCGATCAGGCCCTGCTGCAGAAGCCGCTCGCCCGCCCGATCGGACGCAAGCAGGTCCCTTAGGCAGAGGCATTCGGCAGTACAATACTCGATATGCCCCATATCGACATAGAGTCGTCCTCCGTTAAAAAGAAACCCGCCGTTGCCCGCAGGTTCGTCGTAATCCCGATCGTGGACATCCATGAGGCCGATGCGCTCTCGATAAAAGAGATGGTCCCGGACGCGCTCCGGCACCGGCGGACTCTCCATGGTTCGCTGCGAAAGGCAGCCATATTCTGTTTCCAGGCCCGCAATCCGCCGCATCTCCTACTCCTTTTCCCTCGCCCATCCTAACCGCTGCGCCTCCGGGACGAGAAAGGCGGGTCCGCCCGCGGCGGCAGCTTCCCGGGAGAGCGCTCCCACTTCGAAGCGGTCGGTCCCGCTGCCTTCAGTCCATTCCTTAGGCGGCGTGAATTCCGCCCAAGAAACGCGTTTGGCCTCATCCTCTTGCGCAGCCCAGGCAAGCACGCGGACGGCATGCTGTGCCATCTCCTTCCAGCTTTTGCCGGAAGGAGCAGGAGACTTCCGGCTCTCTTCCCGCCAGCGCGAGGGAAGATCTTTGCGCGCGCCCAGGAGAACTCCACGAAGCAGCTGGTCGTGCTCCACCCCGGCATAGCCACCGTCATATTCAAGAAGCCAACCCTGATCGGTAGCGGGCGAGCTGCCCAGCTCCACCAGAACACCCCGAAAGAGTAGCGGTGCGGCTAAGATCTGCTCGAAGGCGCTTTTCAGAGCTCCCGCTAACCCAT
>JAQUAR010000115.1 GCA_028687155.1 Methylacidiphilaceae bacterium
CGTCGTGACGGACGGGAGCCCCTGTCCCTGCCTGGCCGTCGACCGGAAGGCCGGTCTTTCGCAAGGCGGCGGGAACTACCGCACGGTAGCTCCAGCTTCTCCCTGCACCATCGAAGAGATCGGTCATCGGCTCGGTGCCCTGATCGTAGAAGCAGAGCGGTCCGAAGCCGAGGATCTCCTCGATCGTCTTGAGAACGCTCACCGTGGTGAACCTCCGGCGGATGACGACTCCCTGCTTGACGAAAGGGCCCACCACAAGGGCGATGCTCCGGTGGGCATCGACGTGATCCGCCGCGGCCTGCGCGTCATCCTCGATCACGAAGATCAGGGTGTCATCCTTGTAGCGGCTTTGCGCGACCTTTTCCACCAGCAGACCCACCGCATAGTCGTTGTCCGCCATCTGTGTCTCGACCGTGTCGATCTGATCCGCCGCCTCTCGGAAGGAGCCGAAATGGTCATGAGGCAGGCGAATCAGCTCCAAGGCGGGCAGATTTCCCTTTCTCGCATATTCGTCGAACTCGCGTTCCCACTCCTTGTATCGCCAGTAATCGGCATATTTCATGTCGAAGCCGCGGTAGTAGAGGTCGCTCACCTTCGCCAGCGTGGCATTGTCCGGAACAAACTGGATCGTCTTCTCCGCGAAGGGATGGCGCGAAAGGGGAATGAACAATGGGTCTTCTTTGGGCAGGTGGTAGCGGGTCAGATCGCCGAAAAAGCCGTAATTCCGCACGCTGATGCCCTTCCGCAAGGCCGCGTCCCAGAGATAGCCTAGCCCTACCTCTCCCTCGGGACCGTCGGGTGCCGCCACGCTCCTGGTTCCCGGCAGAAGATCGGGATCGTCGGGTAGCGCGGGGTCCGCCTCCTTCCTCTTCGCCATGCTCCCGATTCCCACCGCGATGTTCCGATTGTCGCCCTCGAAATCGTAGGTCAGCCCTCGATGGGCATAGTGGAGGGGAACCGTCTTTTCGGTAATATCGGTCGCCCGGGCCTCCGTGCTCCAGTTCCAGCCGTCCCCGCTCACCTCCCCGCTGTCGAAGAAATTATCCAGAAGGACGAACTGCTCGGCCAGCCGCCGCTCGTTGGGGCAGTAGGGCGCCAGGATTGCCAGGTCGGGATCCCCATTCCCGCGTTTCAAATCCCCGAAGAGCTGGTCGTATCCCCGGTTTTCCTTGATGACGTACAGAATGTGGTGGATCCGGCGGCGGAGCAGCCGCAGGATGGCCTCGTCCCCCGTTTCGGCACCGATGCGATGGTTGTTCCTCCAGACGGTCTCGGTCAGCCGCCGTTCAAGCGCCGGTCCGGGTCGCGGGAAGCTCTGCAGGCTCCCCACCATTTTTTGGAGGATATACTCGTTCTTCGACCTCCAGACCTTGACGAGCTCTCCCGGAGCCGGGAGCGGCCGCCCGAATCCCCGGTCGTTCGGTCCCGTGACACTCTTCCCGGTCGCCACATAGAGCCAGCTTCCGCTTCCGTTGCAGGCGACCGCCGTCGGGTACCAGCCGGTCGGGATCAGGGCAACAACCCTGCTCCTCGCCTCCGCCCCATCCTCCCCCACCTCGCCTGCGATCCCCCGCGCCTTGGGACCGAGCTCGATCACCGAGACGCAGTTCATTCCGCCATTCGTGACGTAGACGAACTTCCCCGAGGGATCGAGGCAGAGGTTGTTCGGAGAGGCCCCCTTGCGGGGCTTTCCCGGTCGGGCGGCATTCGGCTCGGAAACGCAAGGAATCGATTCGAGGAGCCGGTCGGCCTTTGTGTCGATCACCGCGATTTGGTCCGAGTTGTCCTCGGACACGTAGGCTCGGCTCCGATCTCGATGGACCACGATCCGGTTCGGCTCTCCCCGGAGGGGGATTCGGCCCAAGCAGCGTATTTTTTCGACTTCCACCCCAACGACCACGATCTCCCGATCGCGCAAGCTGGCGACATAGGCCTTCCCCTTTCCCACCCAAGCAACGTCCATTGGATACTCCCCGCCGGGGATTCCCCTCTCCTTGGGCTCGATCTTCCCCGGCCGTAAATCGAGCTCGGCGACCTTCTTCCCGTCGGCCAACCGAATCAGGCTGACCGAGTCGTTGGCATAGTTGGCAACGAGCAGGAGCTTCCCCTCCGGATCGGCGCGAAGGCCGGAGACCACAGGCTTCGTCTCGATTCCGTTGCCCTTTTCGTGCCCCAAGGGGATCGGCGGACGGGTTGAGGCCCAGGTGTCTCCCGTTCTGGCGAAAACATAGATCCGATCCTCTCCCCCGCCCGAGACGTAGAACTCCTTCCCGTCCGGATTCCAGTCGATCCCGCAAAAGGAGTTCGGGAGCGGCAAGACGGCCAGCTGCTTGGGCGCCCCCTGGGAAATGTCGAAGACAAAGACGGATTCGTGGGAGAGCTCCGGAATCGGCTTCCCGTCGGAGCCGAACCGCAGGTTGTAGCCCGAGCTCAAGACCAGCAAGGTATCGCCTGTAGGGCTCGCCGCCATGGCGAACGAGCCGGAGGCCGGGAGCTTTGTCTCTCCGGAGACCCCATAGAGCGGGTCAAGATGGAGATCCCGAATCGGGGAGAGATCGATCCGCACCCCGGTTGGAAGGAGGGTCTCCTGTTGGCTGCCTTCCGGCTCACGGGCTCTCGTGGAAATCGCGCCCTGCAGGCAGGAGGCCCACACGACGACCACGAGCAAGAGCCTCCGCAACCCTTTTGCCCGCGGGAGACAAACCACCGCCGGAGCGGCGGTTGAGGGACGCGAGCGCACGATTCGGCAAACCTTCCATGCCCACGATAGCCCACGGGAGCGGATCATTTCAGCTCTGGTAGGGAAGGATCGAGCTTGCGCGCATCGGCTTGAAAGCGCGCGGCCTTTACAAGATCGCCTTCTCTCCTGTAGGCGATGCTATTATTGAAGAGGCAGAGGGCCAGAATCTTTTTCTGCACCGCGACCCCTTTGCCTGAGCCCGCTCCTGCCTGGGTGTAGGTCGATCCTGCGCTGTAGCCAGCCGCCATCAGGCCTTGGCTGACCGCCGCCCTCCCCAGCCCGATCGCCCGGGCAAACAACTTGTGCGCCTCCGCATACTTGCCCTCGGCCGTGTACGCGACGGCAAGGTTATTGTAGGATACCATGTTCCCGAAGGAGCTGAAGCCCGATTGCGCAATCGAGGTTTGGAGATCCTTTTCCGCGACAGCCCGCGCCTCGGACGGGTGGCCCGCCTGCAGCAGCTCCTGTGCCTTCTTGCCCTCTCCGTTCGCGCCCAGAATCATCTGTGGGGCCACAGCCACTCTCCCGGTCCCCGCCGGTTGAGGAGCCCCGGACCCCTCCGGGGCGCTTCCGCCAAGAATGACCGCGCCCATCGCCAGGGCGAGCCAGATGGAGCCTACCGCCGTTCGCATGGTTTGGATCATGAGATCTCCTTTCCTAAAATTGATAGCTGACCTGTCCCTGCACCCAGAAGGGCCAGGAGACCATGAGCTGGTCGTAGTTGTTGAACGATGTCGCATAGCCGCTGCCGCTCGTCATCCAATTGTGCTGATCGGTCACATTCCAGACCCAGAGCCTTGCAACCCAATGCTTATCCGGGCTCGTGTAGCTCAACCCCAAATTGAGGGTGTACTGCCAGGGAATCCGGACGAGGTAATCGTACGCAATGTATTGGGGGCTCGTCGCGTTGAAGGAAGCGAAAAAGCCCAATCCACAATCGAGCGTGTAGGTCGCCATGAACGAGGTCTGAAAGTTGGGCCAGCCTACATACGGATACGTTCCCAGCGGGAAATGCCCATAATCGTCGAACGGATATTTCTTCGGATTGTTCAAAACGTAATTGCTCGGATAGAGCTGGTCCATGTCCGGCCCTTCGGTGAGCGGCGAGGCGTAGTCGAACGTGCCCAGGATGTAGGAGGCATTGGCAACGAGCCAAAGATGTCGATCCGGCTGATAGCTCACCTGTAGGGTACCGCCCACCACGTCGATCGGAACCGGGACCATGAGGACCTTACTGATTAATTCCAATTCGTCGAAACTCTGGTCAAAGGCGGCGGATAGGATATTGAGCTTGCCGTTGAGCAGGCTGAAGTTGATCCCGCCGCTATAGAGGCGCTGAGGGAGGTGAAAGTCGTAGTTGGCCGTCTCGGGAGAGACCCCCAAAAAGGCTCCCGTTTCCGACACCCACGTCTGCTGAAAATCGAAATAGACCGTCGTCCACTCGTTCGGTTTCCAGCGCGGGCTGAAGTCAAAGTTCGGGTCGACGGCGGAAAAGTACTCTCCGTACGGATGAAGAGACTCGCCGAAGTCGGTGTAGGTGCCGGGCGTGCCGAAGGGAGTCTGCGCTGTGGATAGCTCGGCCAGCACGCTGGCACCCATGAAGATCGAGAAGTGCTTGCCGAAGTCGATCTCATGCTGCCAGTAGGGCCTCAAGTACCAGGTTTGCGAATCGGTCGAGCTGAAGTTGCCTGGGTTGAAGTACTGGCCGGGCCGGTTCGGGATCGGCACGTCCTGATAGGCATACTTGTCATACCACAGCTTGCCCGGCACGTTGTATTGAAAATAGGATGGGTAGACCGCGTTGGCCAGCGGCCCCATGTTCCAAACGTTATACACCTGCTCGAAGTCGCCCTCGTAGACGATCATGTTGGCATAATCGGCTTCGAATCCAATATTGACGGTGTGATGAATGGGCAGCCCCTCGTCCTTGAGCGGAGGATTCTTCTGGTCGACCAGGCTCGGGTTCTCCTTTCCTCCGCTTTTAGCAGCCCCGCCGATCGGGGTGTCGAAATTGAAAATGAGCGAGGTGTTGTTCTGCGCGACCCAGGAGCCGGGCGTGTAGAGGTTATAAGGCATGAAATCTTGAGAGTTATAGGTAAACCACTCAAAGTTGCTATTGTTGACGATCTGGAATCCATCATCCACATTCACCCTTTGGATGATCTGCGCCCGCTCGCTTTCGACGAATCCGCCGGAACCCGGGTTCATGAGGCTGGCGCGATAGCCGCCGATGGCCGAGAGCGGGACATATCGGAGGGTGTTGTAATTCTGCGGCAGAACCGATACCCCATAATCAAACAACTCCGGACCGATATTGTAGTTGACCTTATGACCATCGACATAGCGCGGTGGACCTTGATACGTATTCGGCAAATAGCCGGAGAGATATTCGTGATCCGAAATCAACTGCTGGGTCGGCCGGTTGATTCCCCCGATCTCGTTGTAGCCTTCGGTGTAGAAGGAATTGTTGAAGAAGATCTCGTAGTTGTCGTAGGGCTTGAACGAGAGTGCTCCGTAGAAGGCCTGATTATGAAGATAGTCTTGGTCGTAATAATTTCCCGAGTAGTTCCCCAGGTAGCTGAACCGAAATGCAAGCTTGTCATTGATCGGACCGCCTACGTCGACCTGCCAGAGGTTCTGATCGTACATCCCTTCCATGACCGTCGCCGTCCCGTGAAAACCATCCCAGTAGGGGCGCTTGGTTTGGAGATCCAGATAGCCGCCCTCCGCGCGGATCGAGAGCAGGCTCGGCATCGTTGGCCCTTGTACGATGTTGATCTGGTCGAAGTCGTTCATGTTCATCGGACCGCCCTCGTAGCCGCTGCCGGGCAAGAAGGAGAGCATCCCGTTGATGTACTTGTTCGCCGGCATACCCCGGATGTTGGGAACGGAGAACTCGCCGAAGGTCGTTCCCATGTAGAGGCCGGGCGCCATGTACATCATCGACATGACGTTTTGGGAAATGAACGCGGACGACTGGATTTCCTGTTGGGTGATGACCTGGACGCTCCTGGGCGTGTCGACGACGTTGAGCGGTGTCCCGTAGACCGAGCCGACATCGTAGTCCCCGGGAAGAACCGACTGCTCGTTGGCGGTCACGAGCGTTTCCGGCATCACGACTTTACCGCTGC
>JAQUAR010000116.1 GCA_028687155.1 Methylacidiphilaceae bacterium
CGGCCGGCGTGGTCGAGCCCTGTCAAGCAGAGCCTGTCCCGGAGTAGGGGGTCCAAGTAGAGAAGCCGCCCCAGCTCCCCGTCGCCAGCTCCGATCTCCACCCCCCGCATAAAGTCGCGCAGCCGGCGGCGGAGTTGGCGGCGGAACCAGCCGAAATTTCCCATCAGGCGATTGATCCGCCGGAGCTCCCGCTGGCTTCGTCTCGCCTCGCGGCTCGCCGCCGGAAGCGGATCAACAATGACGGAAGGGATGACTCGTTCCATATGGACGACCTGAATGGGAAACCATATCGCCTCCATGAGCCGATGGCGCGGTCTTTTTCTCAGCTACCTTTCTCCGGCAACCCATCGGCGCAAAAGCCCTTTACAGAAAATGGATTATTCCCGAAAACAGGTTCTGATGAGACCCGATCTCCGCTTGGACGCCAAAACGCTCGACCGGCGGATCGATCCGCGCTGCCTTCCTTTCGAAACGACCGCGGAGCTAATTGAGTCACCTGGGGTACTTGGCCAAGCGCGAGCCATGGAAGCGGTGCGCTTCGGTGTCTCCATGGAGCAGCCCGGTTACAATCTTTTCATCATGGGACCGAGCGGGATGGGGAAACGCTCGCTCGTCCTCCGGCTTCTCGAGGAGCGGGCAGCGGGAGAGGCCGTTCCGCGGGAGTGGGCCTATGTTTTTGCCTTCGAGAACGAGAGGTGCCCCAAGGCGCTCGCGTTTCCCTCCGGCAAGGCGCGGGAGTTCGCCGAGGAGATGGATCGGTTCGTGGAAGACCTCCGCGTCGGAATCCCGGCGGTTTTCGACAGCGACGAGTATCGGGCGCGCGCGCAGGACATCGAGCAGCGCTTCCACGAGCGGCGAGAGCAGGCCTTCACCGAGCTCCGGGGCCGCGCGCAAAAGGATGGGATCGCGCTCCTTCAGACGCCGGCGGGCTTTGCGTTCGCCCCGCTCAAGAACGGAGAGGTCCTCGATCCAGAAACCTTCGCCAAGCTGCCGGACGAGGAAAAGGAGAAGATCCAGTCGAAGGTCTCCTCCCTGCAGGAAGAGTTAACGAAGATCGTCCGGGAGATCCCGAAATGGCGGCGGGAAGCGCAGGCCAGGCTACGGGAGCTCAACCGCTCGCTCGTCCGCTCGACGGTCTCGAACCTCCTCGAGGAGCTCAAGGCCAAGTATGCGCAGAATCCGACCATCTGCTCCCACTTGGAGTCGGTCGAAAAGGATGCGCTCAAGAACGCGGAGAGCTTCCGGCTTCCCAAGGAAGCCGATGCGCTGCCGCCGGGGATGCTTCCTCCCGGAATGGGCCCCGATGCGGTCGAAGCCTTCCTCCGCCGCTACCGGGTGAACGTCGTCGTCGATCAGAGCGACGCCAAAGGCTGCCCCGTGGTCCTCGAAGAGAACCCGACCTTTTCCAACCTCTTCGGCACAGTCGAGCATCTTGCGCAGATGGGAGCGCTGGTCACCGACTTCTCCCTCATTCGGCCAGGCTCCCTCCACCGAGCCAACGGCGGCTACCTGGCCGTCGACGCGCTCCGCCTTCTTTCCCACCCCTTTTCCTGGGAAGGGCTCAAGCGGGCGCTCCGCAGCCGCCAGATTCGCATCGAGCCGCTGGCAGAAGCGCTCGGGATCTTGAGCACGGTCTCTCTCGAGCCCGAGCCGATTCCGCTCGACGTGAAGGTGATCCTGCTGGGCGAGCGGACGCTCTACTACCTGCTCCACGAACTCGACCCCGAGTTCTCGGAGCTCTTCAAGGTCGCCGTCGACTTCGAGGAAGAGGTCGACCGGAACGACTCCATCCTGGTGCCCTATGCTCGGTTCCTGGCGGAAGAGGCCCGCAAGGGGAAGCTCCTCCCGCTCGACCGCGGGGCGGTGGCCCGCGTGCTGGAGGAGGGAAGCCGGATCGCCGCGGATGCCAAGAAGCTCTCCCTGCGCGGCCGAACCATGAGCGATCTTCTCCAGGAAGCAGACTTCTGGGCCCGGGACGCCTCGGCCCAGACCATCTCCGCAGCCCACGTCGAGAAGGCGATCGCCGCGGCGGAAGCGCGCTCGGGACGAATCCGCGAGCACCTCCGGGAGGAGGTCCTGCGAGGCACTCTCCTGGTAGACAGCGACGGTGAGAGCATCGGCCAAGTCAACGGCCTTGCCGTTCTCGAGGCGGGAGGACTGTTGTTCGGTCATCCCAACCGGATCACAGCCCGGGTGCGCTTCGGCAGCGGCAAAGTGGTGGACATCGAGCGGGAGGCCAAGCTCGGTAGTCCGATTCATTCCAAGGGAGTCCTCATCCTTTCGGGATTTCTTGCCGGTCGGTACGTCCCGGAGGAGCCGCTCTCGCTAACCGCCACCCTCGTCTTCGAGCAGTCCTACGGCATGGTCGAAGGAGATAGCGCCTCGTGCGCCGAGCTCTGCGCTCTCCTTTCGACGCTCGCCGAAGTCCCAATCCGGCAGTCGCTGGCCATCACGGGATCGATCAACCAAAAAGGAGAGGTGCAGGCGATCGGAGGAGTAAACGAAAAGGTGGAGGCTTTCTTCGAGGTCTGCCGCGCCCGCACGCTCAGCGGCAGCCAGGGCGTGATCGTCCCCGCGGCCAATGTCGACCACTTGGTCCCCCGCCGCGAGATGCTCGAAAAGGTCGAGCAGAATCTCTTTCATCTTTACGCCGTGCGAACCATCGATGAAGCCATGGAGCTCTTGACGGGGCTCCCTGCGGGCGAACGTGGCCCGGACGGGCGGTATCCAGAGGGGAGCATCAACGGCCGGGTGGAGAGGAAGCTGCTCAACTTCGCTCGCAAAGCGCGTGCTCTCTCCGCCGGCGAGGGAAAGACGTGAGGATCGAGAGGATCGTCTTGTTCGGGCAGGCCTTCTCCGAAGGAGGAGCCGAGGCGGCCGCCGAGTTGGCTGCCCGCTTCGAAGCCAAGCTCGCCTATCTCTTCCTCGAGGACGTCAATCTTCTGCGGCTGGCCGGACTGCCCTTCGCTTCCGAAATCGGAATCGATACCGCCTGTTGGCGAGATCTCGAG
The DNA here is from genome assembly GCA_028687155.1 of Methylacidiphilaceae bacterium. Lineage (GTDB taxonomy): Bacteria > Verrucomicrobiota > Verrucomicrobiia > Methylacidiphilales > Methylacidiphilaceae > Methylacidimicrobium. The sequence goes on from JAQUAR010000116.1 coordinate 3,012, forward strand.
CTCTCCGACCTCCAGCGCTCGCTGCGCACCCTGGCAAACCAGGCCGAGGAGACCTTGAGCAGCATGGCCCAGCGCCTGCGCATCCCCTGGTCGTTCCAGGTGCTTCGCGGCATTCCCTCACAAGCTCTGTTGGAAGCCACCTGCTCAAGCGACCTAGTTCTTCTGCTCCGCTCCCAGCCGCGAGTCGGCATCCCGACGCGCACGGAGAGCCTCGCCCGGGAAATCGTCTCCCGATCCGGAGCCGCCGTTCTCTACCTTACCGACGGAGCGCCCGTCCAGCCTCCCTTCGGGGTCGTCTTCTCCGGGACGGCCTCGGACCTCCCCACCCTTCGCCTGGTCGCGGCCTTGGCCAGCGACTTTGCCGGGAAGCTCGTCGTGCTCTCCCTGGGCTCGGGAGAAGAGGTCTTCCGCGAGCCCGAGTTCCAGCAGGTTGTCCAGGAGGCTCCGGCGACGACCCTGCTCACCGGCATCGCTCCCAAGGCCCGGCGGATCTTGGCGGCGGCTACGCACGAGGGAATCGGCCTCTTGGCGCTCTCGATCGGAGATTCCTCTCTTCCTCCCGAGGAGATCGAGTCGATCTGCGCGGGCGCGCTCTGCCCGATTCTCTTGCTTCCCTGAGGCGAAAACGGGAGACTCGGGGGCGTGGAGCCCCTGGCCCCTCCTCATCGCGGTCGATCCACAGCTCGCTGGGAACTCAAGCGAACGACCTGCACGGATTCGAGTCTCATCCCGCATCCTCCCGGAGAGTGGGAGGCGCGGCTCGATCCTCTGATCTGCGTGAAAGGCTGAATCGTATGCGATGGGCATGGAAAATCGGTGTCGTCCGAGGGATCGAGATCGACATCCACTTTAGTTTCCTTCTCCTCGTGGCCTGGGTGGCTGTTGGCGCCTACGCGACTCGGGGAAGTGCCTTCGACATCCTCTCCTCCGTCCTCTTCCTGATTCCGCTCTTTGCGATCATCGTCCTCCACGAGCTCGGTCACGCCTTGACCGCTCAACGGTTCGGCATCCAGACGCGCAACATCACCCTCTATCCGATCGGGGGTGTCGCCCGGCTCGAGCGGATGCCCGACGATCCCCGGCAGGAGCTCCTGGTGGCTCTGGCCGGTCCCGCCGTCAACGTGGTTCTCGCCGCCCTACTCTACGTGATTCTGCTGCTCACCGGCGGAGTGCAATCGTGGACCAACATCCACTGGCTCGACGGAAACCTTCTGCTCAACTTATTTTGGATCAACGTGACGCTTGCCGCATTCAACCTTCTTCCTGCCTTCCCGATGGATGGAGGACGGGTGTTGCGGGCACTGCTCGCCGCCCGGATGGGCGCGGACCAGGCGACCCAGATCGCCGCAGCCGTCGGGAAGAGCATGGCCTTCCTGTTCGGAGTTCTCGGATTCTTCGGCCACAATCCGTTCCTGCTCCTGATCGCCCTCTTCGTCTGGATGGGAGCTGCGCAAGAGGCGAGCCTGGTCCATGTGAAATCGGTTCTCGGCTCGATTCCCGTCAGCCATCTGATGATGAGCGAGTTCCACACCTTGAGCCCGGCCGATCCTCTTCGGATCGCCGTCCATCACCTCCTGGCCGGCTATCACCTCGATTTCCCCGTCGTTTCCAGCGGTGCGGTCGTCGGCATGCTCACCCGGCACAATCTCGTGGACGGGCTATCGCGCTTCGGGGAAGAGATTCCCGCAGAGAAAGTGATGAGCCGCGACTTCCTGACGGTCGATGCGTCCGAGTCGGCGGAGGTCGCGATCGCCCGCCTCCAGGAGCAAGGGCAGCGCTCGGCCGTGGTGGAGAGCAACAGGCAGCTTGTCGGCCTCCTCTCCTTGGAAAACATCGGAGAGTTTCTGCTGATCCGAGGGGCCCTCGATCAGAGGAAGCGGCGGACGAGAACGGTCTTCCCGCTCCTGTGAAGACTCTGGCAGTATTCCCATGCATGAATGATCCGGACAAGATCCTCACGATCAACAGCGGCTCCACGAGCCTCAAGTTCGCCCTCTTCCAGATGCTCCCCTCGGAGAAGCGGCTCCTTTCCGGAAAGCTCGATCACATCGGAAGCGGCAGCGGCCGCTGCGAAGCCAAAGATTCTCAAGGAGCCGTGATTTGGCAGGAATGCCTCCCGCTTGCGGACCACCGAGCGGGCCTCGCCCGGTTCTTTTCCTGGCTCGAAACCGCTACGCCGAGCGACGGGCTCGACGCGGTCGGCCACCGGCTCGTTCACGGTGGTCCCGTCTTTGGAGCACCCCGCCTCCTGACCTCCCCCGTGCTTCAGACGCTTCAAGATCTCTCGGGTCTGGCCCCGGACCACCTCCCCCACGAACTCGAAGCGGTCCGCTCGATCCGGAAGCTCAAGCCGGACCTTCCCCAGGTCGGCTGCTTCGACACGGCCTTCCACCGTTCAATGCCCTTTCGCGCGCGGACCTATGCCCTTCCCCTCTCCCTTCGGAAAGAGGGGCTGGTCCGCTATGGCTTTCACGGGCTCTCCTGCGAATATGTCCTCTCGGCCCTCGAGAGGATCCTTCCGCCGGAACGCACGCAGGGTCGGATCGTGCTGGCCCACCTGGGCGGCGGTGCGAGCATGACGGCCATTCACGGAGGGAAAAGCCTCGACACCACCATGGGCTTCACGCCGACCTCGGGGCTAATCATGGGCACCCGCTGCGGCAATATCGACCCGGGGATTGTCCTCTACCTGCTGCGCGAGCGCGGGCTACGCCTCACCACCGTCGCCCGGCTGCTCTCCGAGGAGTCGGGGCTCTTGGCCCTCTCCGAGTCCTCGGGAGAGATGCGCGACCTCCTCTCCGCGGAAGCGACGGCCACCAAGGCGGCGGCCGCCGGCGAGATCTTTTGCTATCAGGCC
>JAQUAR010000117.1 GCA_028687155.1 Methylacidiphilaceae bacterium
CTCGTAGACCAGCGTGTCGATCGCCCGCTCCCCGCGATCAGTCATCACGGTCCCCTTGGGCTGGCCGAAGTAGAGGCCTCCCGTCAGCTCCCGGACGATGAGCAGGTCGATGCCGCGGGCGATCTCGGTCTTGAGAGGGGAAGCGCTCAGGAGCTCCGGATAGCAGGAGATCGGACGGAGGTTGGCGTAGAGGCCGAAGGTGCGCCGCAGGGGCAGGAGAGCCGCCCGCTCGGGCTGCTTTTCGGGGGGAAGGGCTTCCCACCTGGGGCCACCGACCGCGCCGAAGAGAATCGCCTGGGAACGCCGGCAGACCGCGAGGGTCTCTTCGGGGAGGGCCTTGCCGGTGGCGTCGATCGCCGCTCCTCCGACCAGGGCTTCTTCAAGGTCGAGGCGGAAGCCGAACTTGTGTGCGGCCGCCCTTAGGATCGGCAGCGTGGCCGCCACGGTCTCCGGCCCGATTCCATCTCCGGCGAGGACGGCGATTCGATAGGTATTCATGGAAGAGGAAAGGTGGTAGCGGAAGAGGGTGGCCTTACCGAGGGGAAACCATGCCGGCCTTGCGCGCGTACTGGAAGAGGCCACCCGCCTCGATCACGGGCCTGACATCTCCCAGCGGTTTGAGACGGTGTCGGACGCCCCCCACGGAGAGCGTTTCGCTCTGGAGATCGACTTCGACGAGATCACCCGTCCGGATCTGCTCGCAAAGGCGCTCGGCGCACTCATAGGGGAAGAGAACTCCGGTCGAAACCGAATTCCGGAAAAAGATTCGGGCGTAGGTTTCGGCGATCACGATCCGGCAGCCTGCGGCGGCGAGTGCGATCGGCGCGTGCTCCCGGGAAGAGCCGCAGCCGAAGTTGCGGCCGGCAACGATGATCGGGTAGGCGGCCGTCTCCTCTCCCGGAGCGACGAAGCGCTTCGGATAGAGAGCGTCGGGCAGTCCGGAAAGGGCGTAGGAGCCCAATTTACGCAGCTCGCCCGGCACCGTGGGCACCAACATGAGATATTGGGCCGGAATGATCTGATCGGTATCGATATTATCGCCGACGACGTAGGCGGGGCCGGAAATCGTTGACACTGCTTCTTCTCGTTCGAGCTTTATCGCGGGTGCGGGTGGATGGCAATCGCAAAAATAGCCTGCGGTCGTGGAAAGGCTAGCCGGGACGGATTTGCCTTTGGCCGCAGCACCGGTAACGAGCGCGAATCCGCGCTTGGGTTGAGGCTTCTTGCCGGACAGGTTCATCCGGTGGCCCGGTAGGCGGTGGAAGAACGTCGGCCGGAAAAAAGGCGATTGAGGCTTTTCCTCCGGATTCCCCCGTCTTTCCCGCGAGGCTGCGCCCGGGCAAGCGGAGCGCAAGGAGGAAAAGCAGAGCAAGACGCTGGACGGGCAGCCCTCCTTTTGCCATTTTCCTTCCGCGATGGCGTCGGAAAATCCAGAGCAGATCCCGGGGGGCCGGTGGAGGCGAAGGCATCTCCTGGGCTTGCAGGAGCTGGAGAAGGAGGAGATCCTTTTTCTGCTCGATGCCGCCGACGGGATCGCGCGGCGCTTGGAGGCCGGACGGGAGCTCCCCTCGTTGCGGGGCCTCACGGCGGTTAATCTTTTCATCGAGCCGAGCACCCGCACGAGGGTCTCCTTCGAGCTTGCCGCCAAGCGGCTGGGGGCGAGCGTTCTCGAGATTGATCAGGAGTCGAGCTCCATCCGGAAAGGGGAAACCCTCAAGGACACCGCGCGGAATCTGGAGGCGATGGGGGCGGATTTCCTGGTGCTCCGCCATTCGGCGGCGGGGGCGCCGCATTTTTTGGCCGACCGGGTGCGATCATCGGTGATCAATGCCGGTGACGGGGCACACGAGCATCCGACGCAGGGTCTGCTCGACCTTCTGACGATCCGGCGCCGCCTCGGGAGGATCGACGGGGTCCGGGTGGCGATCGTCGGGGATATTCTCCATAGCCGCGTGGCCCGTTCGGACATCTGGGGTCTGCGCAAGCTCGGCGCGGAGGTCACCCTGGTCGGCCCCCGGACGCTTCTCCCGGAGGTCTTCAGACGATTCGGGGTGAGGCTGAGCAGTGATCTCGATCCGATCCTGCCCTGGGCGCAGGTGATGATCCTGCTGCGCATCCAGCATGAGCGGCAGCGGGAAGGGATGTTTCCGTCGCTCGGAGAATATGTCTCCCTCTACGGGCTGAGCGATGCCCGGCTGCGCCGCTGCCCTCCGGAGATTCTCCTGATGCACCCGGGACCGGTCGAGCGCGGGGTCGAGATCGAGAGCGAGCTCGCCGATGGGCCCAGCTCGGTCATCCTCGACCAGGTCACCAGCGGGGTTGCCGTGCGGATGGCGGTGTTTTCGGAGTTGGCTCGGTTCCATCGGCGGGATAGGGAAGGGATGTGAGCGGCTTCTACCGTCTTTCGGGCGGGCGCATCCTCGATCCGAGCTGTGGCCGGGACGAGGTGGGCGATCTTTTTGTCGCTGGTGGCCGGTTCGTCGATCCCGTTTCTCTCCCGGCGGAAACGAGCTGGGAGTGGATCGATGCCTCCGGCCGGATCGTTACCCCGGGTCTGATCGATGCCCATGTCCACCTGCGGGAGCCGGGAGAGCCGCAGAAGGAGACGATCGCTTCCGGGACGCGCGCTGCGGCGGCCGGAGGCTTTACGGCCGTGGTGGCGATGCCGAACACCCGGCCTCCGGCGGATCAGCCCAATACGATCGGCTGGATTCGGGAACGGGCACGGGAGCAGGGGGTCGTACGGGTCTATCCCACGGGCTGTCTTTCCGAAGGACGGAAAGGGGAGAAGCTCGCGCCGCTCGCCTCCCTTCGCGCGGCGGGGGTGGTAGCCTTGACCGACGATGGGGGTTGTATCCAGGACGCGGGCCTGATGCGCCGGGTCATGGAGTATGCCGCCATGCTCGATCTTCCGATCCTGGAGCACTGCGAGGAGAGCAGTGTCTCGGCCGGAGGGGTGGTGCACGAGGGTTACTGGAGTGCGGTCTTGGGCCTCCGCGGCTGGCCGAGCCTGGCGGAGGAGCTCATCGTGAGCCGGGACATTCTCCTGGCGGAGCTCACGGGGGCCCGGCTCCACTGCCAGCATCTTTCGAGCGCGGGCTCGGTCCGGCTTGTCCGGGAAGCGAAGCGTCGGGGTGTCCGCGTCACGGCGGAAGTGACCCCGCACCATCTCGCACTCACCGATGAGGCTCTCGCCGACTATGACACTAATTTTAAGATGAATCCTCCCCTGGGCTCCGAAGCCGACCGGGAGGCGTTGCGGGAAGGGATCGTCGATGGCACGATTGATTTCATCGCAAGCGATCATGCCCCCCACTGCTCCTTCGAAAAGGAAGTCGAGTTCGACCGCGCCCCCTTCGGGATCGTGGGACTGGAAACGATGTTGGCGGTGGCCGCCGAGACCCTCGTGAAGATGAAGCTGCTCGACTGGCCGGGGCTGGTCGCCCGGCTGAGCACGATTCCCGCCCGCGTCCTGGGCGTGCCGGGAGGAACTCTTGCGGCCGGGGCGCCGGCCGACCTTGCCGTCATCGATCCGAATCTGCAATGGACCGTGAATCCGCAGGCGTTCCTTTCCCGCAGCCGAAACACCCCATTTGCCGGATGGGAGGTGCAAGGAAGGGTCATGCTGACGATGGTGGAAGGGAAGATCGTATGGCGTCTGTGAGAGAGAAGGAAGCCGTGCTCGTCCTGGAGGACGGGGAGTTTTTTCGTGGGCGCGCGGTAGGGAGAGAGGGAACCGTCCTGGGAGAGGTCTGCTTCAATACCTCGATGGCGGGCTATCAGGAGGTGCTGACCGATCCCTCCTACCGGGGGCAACTGGTCGCCATGACCTTTCCGGAGATCGGAAACTACGGGGTCAACCCGTTCGACGACCAGTCTTCCCGCGTGCAGGTGGCGGGCTTTTTAATGAGGGAGCTTTCGGAGAGAGCCAGCAGTTGGCGGGCGACCGGCACCCTTCGGGAATATCTTACCAAGGCCGGAGTGGTCGCTGTCGATGGCATCGACACGCGGCGCTTGACCCTTCGGCTGCGGGAGCAGGGCGTCTGCCGCGGGGTCCTCTCGACCGAGCCGATCGAGGTCGCGGAGGCGGTAGCCATGGCGAAGGGGTGGAGCTACGGAGGGCGCGATTTTGTGAAGGAGGTGACCTGTCCCGAGTCCTATGCTTGGGAGGGCCATCAGGCGGCGGACGATCCCTGGGAAAAGGAGGAGGGAGAGGCGGAGCGGGTCGGGACCCGGTCGCCGCTCCGGCTGGCGGCTTTCGATTTCGGGGTCAAGTATGCGACCCTTCGGCTGCTCCGGCGGGCGGGCTTTGCCGTGCGCGTGGTGCCGGCGGGAACGCGGCCCGAGGAGATTTTGGCTTCCGGAGTGGACGCCGTCTTTCTTTCCAACGGCCCCGGGGACCCCGCCGCCCTCCCTTTGCTCCACCGGACGGTCCGGGAGCTGGTCGGAAAGAAGCCGATTTTCGGGATATGCCTCGGTCATCAGCTTCTTGCTTTTGCGCTCGGAGGGCGGACCTTCAAGTTGAAGTTTGGCCACCGCGGGGCCAACCATCCGGTCGCTGAACTCATGACGAAAAGGGTAAAGATTACTTCGCAGAACCACGGCTACGCGGTGGATCCGGAGTCTCTGCCCCTCGGGGTGCGCGTGCGGGAGGTGAGCCTCAATGACGGAACCTGCGAGGCAATGGCGCACGAAGAGCTTCCGATCTTTTCGGTGCAATATCATCCCGAGGCGGCTCCCGGACCCAATGACGGCCTCGACTGGTTTCCGATCTTCCGTAGGATGGCGGAAAGCGGTCTCCCTCTCGGCTCCCTGGGCGGACCATGAAGTCTTCGGAGCTAAGCAGTCTTCTCGGCCGGCCGCTCGGACGGGAGGAGGTCGAAGGAGCGGTCGCCTGCTTGCTGGATGAAACGGTCGCAGAGGAGGAGAAGATCGCTTTCCTCCTCGAGGTGGAGGAGCGGGGCGCCACGAGCCGGGAAGCGGCCTTTTTCGCGGAGGCCTTCCGAGGGCGCTCCGTTTCCTTGGGGTTTTCGGGTCACTGGGAGGGCAGGCCCCTGGTGGACTGCTGCGGGACCGGCGGAGGCGGGCTCAACCTCTGCAACATCTCGACCGGGACCATGTTCGTGCTCGCCGCGGCGGGTATTCCGGTGGTGAAGCATGGCAACCGAGGGGTGAGCAAGCTTTCGGGAAGTGGGGACGTGCTGGAAGCGATGGGCATCCCGATCCGGCTCTCCCCGCCGGCGGCAGAGCGCTCGCTGCGGGAGTTGGGGATGGTCTACCTACACGCCCCGGATTACCATCCGGCCTTTGCGACCCTGGGTCCCCTGCGTAAGAAGCTGGCGGCACGGGGAAGGAGGACGATCTTTCATCTGCTGGGCCCGCTGCTCAACCCGGCTCGTCCCTCCGTTCAGATCGTAGGGGTTTTTCTCCGAGGGCATCTCACATTTTTTGAGGAAGCACTTCTGCTCGGCGGCTGCCGGAGGCCGGTGGTGCTCTTCGGAACGGACGGGAACGGGCGGGCTCTCGGGGAACTCGGCCTGGAAGGGGAGGCGATGATCCAGGGGCTCGATCTGCCGGAGGCAAAGCAGGTCCTGGCAGAGTTTGCGCAACGCCGGGGATACGCGGGTTGCCGCCTTGAGGAGGCCCTGGTTACCTCCGCCCGGGAGAGTGCGGCCCGGCTGCGGGCGGTCTTCGCGGGGGAAGAGAAGGGACTCGTTCGGGCGCTGTTGACGACGAACGCGGCCGTGGGGCTGGTCGCCTGCGGCCAGCCCGCCTCTTTCGCGAAGGCGCTGGAGAAGGTCGAAGATCTCCTCGATCGAGGCATCGTGGCGGAGAGGCTTCGCATGGCAGAACGATTGGCGCC
>JAQUAR010000118.1 GCA_028687155.1 Methylacidiphilaceae bacterium
CTCTTCTTTCAGTACATCATGGATAGCTCCCAGAAGAACAACATCCAGGGGATGACCCAGTTCTACCAACAGGCGGCGTCCGATTCCCTGCCGTCGGTCTCCTTCGTGAGACCGGATGCGACCAACGATGGCCATCCAGCCTCCTCCACGCCTGCTCTCCTCCAGAACTTCGTCCAGAACGTCGTGGAGCATGTGCAGGCGAATAAGAAGCTCTGGTATAGCTCGGCGATCACCTTCACGGTTGATTCGACCGGAGGATATTACCAGCCGGGCCATAATCAGGCCTTGACCTACTTTGGCGACGGAGGCTCCATCCCGTTCCTGATGATTTCGCCCTACGTGACTCCGGGAACGGTCCACCACACCTATGCGGACACCGACTCGATGGACAAGCTGGTCGAGAGCAACTGGAAGCTTCCCCCCATCGCGGCGGATACGGTCGACAATCTTCCCAATCCGCTCCCCAATCCCTCCAACCCCTATCTTCCCCCCAACGAGCCGGCGATCAGCGATTTGAGTGGATACTTTACGCAATCCTCGGTTGGTGGTGGAACGGCAGCAGTGGCGACCGCTGATGCCGGGCACAGTGCGAGACACCTGTCCGATTCGGGGAGCCTTGCGGCTACCTCTCCGGGGTGGCAGGGGAGCGAACTGGGCGCTCCCTCCCCCTCCCAGGACCTAGCGGGAAGCGTGATCGGCGCGGCGCGGTCCCTCTCCCAGAAGGATCTTCGGGCGCTGTCGGTCGTGGGGGCTTAGCGGCCGTTGGCAAGCTGTGAGGGCCCGCTCGAGCGGGTTCCTAGAACTTCTGCCAGCGGGCCTTCCCGCCGCCGGCGGAGAGGTAACACAAGACGAGGAAACCGTGGGTACCGACGGGCATGAGGAATCCGGAAGGGCTTTGCGGGCAGCTCGGTTCCCTTGAGGAGGCCGCCGCCGAGCTTCTTGCGCTTCTCTCGGAGCGGGCGACCGTCTGTCCCGACCTGGAGAGCTACCTGCGGGCGCACGGAGAGCTGCTCGCCGCAAGACTTGATCTGAACGGCTCGGTCTATTCGCTCTGGAATGGGGAGGGACTCACCACCGTCCTGACACTCCCTGGATCCGAACGCGATCGGGAGGAAGAGACCGGGCAGAGGGAAGCCTTCGAACAGGCGGCCCTGGCGGCGGTGCATCGCCAGGAGTCGATCGTCCTCCCGCCCGAACCCTTCGAGGAGCCGGCGTCGGCGTCGGCGCCTCCGGTCCCGGGCGAAACTCCTCTTTTCAATCGAACGGCGTGGGAGCACCACTTTGTCCCGATTCCTTCTCCGACGGGGGAAGGAGCCGCCGGGGTCCTGCACGGCTGGTTTGCCGCGGCAGAGCCGGAGGCAGAGGAGGCTCGGCAGTATCTTCTCGCGGTTGCCGCTTCCGCACTCGGCAAGTTTGTCCATGAGTGGATAGGAAATCGCGGCGCCCGAGAGCTGACCGTCCTTCAGGGCGAGGTCCATTTTTTGGCGGGGCTCCTGGGCGAGCTCGAGCGCGGCCCCCTTGTCCAAGCGGTGGTCCACTATGCGCGGGAGGCGAGCGGCTGCGAACGGGTGCTCGTCTTTCGGGCGCCCGTCCCGAGCCTGCTGCCCGGAGGAAAGAAGGGGCGAGCGGAGGGGTGGGGAGGGAAGAGAAAGCTACGCCTGGTACTCGAGGGCTGCAGCGGAGTTCACCATCCCAACCCGCGGAGCGAGCAGGCGCGCCAAGCGGAGAGGGTAGCCCGGCGGCTGGTCGGGCTCGCGGAGCCCCGCTTGACTCGGCTCTTGATCGGCGGGGAGGCCCGCCGAGAAGAGCATGCCGCCGGTCACCAGGGTGAAGAGCCCGCGCTTGCCATCGGCTTTGCCCCCAGGGAGACGGGAGAGGAGATCGAGAGACCGGAGGAGATCGCGGCCTATTTTGATTCGGTCCCGATGGAGTGGGTGGCGGCTGTCTGGTTGCCGGATTCCTGGCAGCGAATCTGCGGGATCTTGCTGCTTGAAGGCCGGGCGCTGCCAGCGGACCCGGCCGCCCTCTTCGTTTTGATGCGCCGGATCGCGCGCGCGGCGGGTCGGGCCCTCGGAGCCAGCCTGCGGATCGAGGAGTCTCCGGCCCTTCGTCGCGCGTGGGCTCGCCCTGCTCCCAGCGCAGGAGGGAAGAGGCTGGGCAAGTCACTGCGGGCGGCGGCAGCGGCGCTGGGGGTGGCCGCACTCCTCGTGATGCCCGTCCCGCTCCGGATCAAGGGCGAAGCAGTGGTACGGTCCGGTTTGACCGTGGCTGTTCCGGCGCTGGTCTCCGCACGAGTCGAATCGGTCCGCGTCGGGGTAGGGGAGCGGGTGGAGCGGGGGGATCTCTTGCTCGAGCTCGACGGAGCCGACACCCTCCTCAAGCTGCGGGAAGCGGAGCAGGAGTATCGGAGGAATCTTTCGGAAGCCGATCTGGCCTTAAGCCTCCATAAGGATGCCCAGATGCAGGCGGCCCGGCTTTCGGCGCAGAAGGCGGCCGCCGCCATCCAGCGGCTTGCCGCCGATTACCGAAACACCCGAGTCCGCGCCCCGATTTCGGGTCTGATCCTCGGTCCGGAAACCCTCTTCTTCCGGAAGGGGCAGGTGGTTCCCTTCGGCGAAACCCTAGTCGAGCTGGCGGATCCCAGCCGCTGGGAGGTCAAGGTCTCCCTGCGGGAGCAGGATCTCGATCGGATCAGCCGGGCATTGGCAAAGAGCGGGCGTCCACTCGTGGTCCGACTGCGGCTCCAAGCCGATCCGACCCGCTCGTATCGATTGGTGCTGAGCCGGGCGAGCGAGCTGCGCCAGGGAATCCATGAAGGGGCGACCCGGTATGAGTTCGGCCTCCTTCTACCCTGGCCGTCGGCTCTACCGGAGACGGGAGCCCTCAAGAGCGGGATGCGAGGGGTCGCCGCCGTCGAAATGGGGTGGAGGCCGGTAGCGGAACTACTCTTCCGGGACTTCTGGGATTTCGTTCGGCTCCACTGGCTCTAGCGGGAGAAAGGATGCACGGGCGAATCTGGTTTCTGGTCGGAACGGCCGTCTGGCTTTCGGGAGCTTTTTGCCTCTCGGGGCGGGCAGCCGCCCCCTCCGACCCGGCGGTGAGGGGTGCCGACGCTTTCTATGCGATCAACGGCTCCCTGCGGGGCATCCTCCTGCCGATGGAGGATGTGCGCATCAGCAGCCGGGGGGCCGGAGTCATCCACCGCTATCTTTTGGAAGAGGGGCAGATCGTCCAAAAGGGGGATGCGCTCCTGGAACTAAACTCCGAGGAAGAGCGGGCCGAGATCAGCCGTGCCGAGGCGGCGCGCGCGGGTGCGGCGGCCGAGTTGGCTCACGCACGGGAGGAGTTTGCCCGTGTCGAGGGATTGGCGAAGGACGGGGTGAGCAGCCAAAAACAGTATCAGGAAGCCCACTTCGCGGTGGAGGCCGCGCAGAGCCGGCTCCAGGAGAGGGAGGCCGGACTCGAGGTCGCTCGCAATCGGTTGGAGGAGCGGCTGGTTCGTTCTCCGATCGACGGGATCTTCTTCAAGAAGCTTAAGAGCATCGGCGAGTCGGTCGAGCGGTTCGAGGTAGTCGCCCGAGTCGTCGATTTGAGCCTGCTCCAGATGGTGGTCTATTGCGACGCCCACCTCCTGGGACGCAGTAAGGTCGGCGATCTGCGGCAGATCGAGCTATTGGAGGGGCCATTCGCGGGAGCCAAGGTGAGCGCCAAGGTGGCCTACGTCGATAGCCTGCTCGATCCGGCCACCGGGACCTTCCGCGTGAAGCTGATCCTCGAGCCTTCCGAGAAGACGATCGCCGGGATCTCGGCCCGGCTTCTGCTCCCTGGGGAGACTTCGACCGCGCAAGATGCGACTGGACCCTAGGCTTTTCCTCGCCGGCTGGCTTGCCCTTGCGCTGCTTCCGCAGGCAGAGGGCGCAAGCGGTGCTTGGTTTTCGACCGGCCGCAGCCCGCTCCCGATCGTCCCTCCCGCCACCTACCCAGGTCAGCCAGCCTGGACCCTGGAGAGTGCCGTCCAGCGTGCACTCGACGCCAACCCGGACGTGGTGGCCGCGCGCAAGGAGATCGAGCAGCAGGAGGGGATCAAGCTCCAGTACAAGGCAAGGCTCCTTCCCCACGGAGGGCTCAATTACCGCTACCAGGACGAACAGAACTCGCTCCTCATGTTTCTGCCGACTATCCCGGTCTATCCGCTCACCACGATGAGCTGGCTCGGTTCGGTCGGCATCCAGCAGACGATACTCAACGTGTCGGTCGTCAAGGAAGCAAGGCAGCAGCGCTTCCTGCTCGAACGCTCGGTCTGGCTCGCCCTCGATGCGGCGCTCCGGACGACCGCGAAGGTCAAGCAGGCCTTTGCCCAACTCCTCTACCGGCGAAACGTCGTTGCGATCCGGGAGGAGCTCCTCGAGGCTTCCCGGCTCATCGCCGAGTCGGTCGGCAAGCAGGCGCGCGCCGGAGAGATTCCGCCCTTCCAGGCGCTGAGCAGTGCAGCCGAGTTCGAGACCGCAAAGGCGGAGCTGGCGCAAGCCCGGGAGCAGTCGATCGAGGCACAGGAGCAGCTACGCATGCTCCTCAACCTTCCGAGCCGGACCGAGCAGGAAGGCCTGCCGGTCCTCGGGGATCTGGAGCTTTCGCCCTTCGACGTCCCTTATGAGGAGGCACTCCGCCTGGCGTTGACCAAAAAGACCGATCTGCAAGCGGCCCACGCGGCGGTCCGGGCGGCCGATGCCTCGGTGGCTGCAGCCAAAGCGAGCTTCTTCCCGACGGTCGACGGCTTTGCCCAGTATGAAGTGATCAATAACGTCTACCTCAACTTCCCACAGAATGGCTGGCTTGGGGGTGCTCAAGGTCAATGGGCGCTCTTCAACATCGTCGAGAACAATGGGAAGATCGAGGCGCAGAAGGCGGCCCGCCAGGTCGCCGAAGTGCGTCGCACGCAGATCGAGATGGAGATCCCGGCCCAACTGCGGGCGCTCTACCAGCAACTGGAGCGCGCCCGAGAGGCGGCGCTGGCCCAGCGGCGCTCGACAGAAGACGCCAGCAAAGGCCTCGACCAGGCGGTCCGTTTGTTCCAGAGCGGAGAGACGAACTGGGTCCAGTCGGTGACAGCCCGTCAGGCGCTCTTGCGGGCCAGAATCGGGCTGGAGGACCAGAAGTTCCGCTACGCGTATGCTCTGGCGCAGATCGAATATGCGGTCGGCGGCCAGCTTCCCCGAAGCCGCCCCGGAGGGAACCCGTGACGGAGAGCCCGCCCCGAGGAGCGGCTCCCATGCCCCCACTGCGCACGGACCTGCTCTGGCATAAGCAGGAGTTCGGCTCGGAGGAGTATTATGTGCTCAAGGATCCGATTGGACTGGCCTACTTTCGTCTTCGGCCGGAGGAGGCGGAGCTCGCGGCCCTCTTCGACGGAAGGCGGAGTGCTGGGGAGATCGCCCGGCTCCATAACGAAGCCTGGCCCAACTGGTCGATGGACGCCGAAGAGGTCTGGGAGTTTGCAGCGGAACTCGGCCGCCGCGGCATGGTGCATCTGCCGGCGGCGCAGGCCGTGGCCTCGGCGGTCCGTCGGGCTCCCAATCTCTTCGAGCTCTGGGCTCGCTTCGTCCACCACCTCATTTTCTTCAAAGTCCCTCTTGTCGACCCGAGCCCATGGATCGACCGTCTGATTCGTCCGGTCTGGTGGGCCTGGTCCCCGCCCGTGGTGGCGCTCACCGTCTGTTTCTGGGTCGGGACCGGCCTTTTCCTTCTCCTGCACCGGGAGGCCTTTGCGGCCGCGGAACTCAACTTCCTTTCTCCGGAGAGCTTCGGGCTTCTGGCTCTTTCCTTGGGGATTCTCAAGACC
>JAQUAR010000119.1 GCA_028687155.1 Methylacidiphilaceae bacterium
CGACTCTTTCTTGGACTATCTCGTCCAAAAAGGAGAAAAGGCCGTTTACGGGCAAGTGGTCGTCTTCGATCGTCGCCGGGGGGAAAAGATGTTCGAGCACTACGGGTTTCAGGTCGTCGATCGAGTGGAGGTGACCAAGTATGCCGGTCGCTTCCCGGGATCCGTCTACCTCTGTACGGTAGTCAAGGATCTTCAGGAAAGTCCCCGGCTCTACGCTTCCCGCCGGCCTTCGCACGAATGAAAGAGAAAGGGGGGCAAGCCCTGATCGTCTCGCTCCACGATCTCCACCCGGGGTCTCTTTCGCTTGTGGCCCGCCAGCGGGAGCAGTTGCGCCAGTGGGGAGTACAGGAGGCGAGTCTGCTCGTCATCCCCGCGTATCACCACGGACCGTCCTCTTGCGAGGATTCGGAGTTCTGTCGCTGGGTTGATCTCCAAAGGAAAGAGGGAGACGAAACGGTCATTCACGGCTTCTTCCACTCACGCGAGGAAAGGGCAGAGGGGTTGCGGAACCGATTCTGGACCGAGGTCTACACCCGGCGAGAAGCCGAGTTTTTCGACCTTCCGCAGGATATTGCCGGGGGGAGGCTCCGGTTGGCCCGCGAGCTCTTTGCGGGACAGGGATGGGTGACCGAAGGATTTGTGGCCCCGGGCTGGCTGATGGATCCTTGCCTGCCGCAGCTTCTGGCGAGAGAAGGGTTCCGGTATACGACGCGGATCGATGGGATCTTGAGCCTGCGTCCGGAGGTGCGCTGGACGGATGCGCGAACCTACTGCTGGAGCACCCGGGCGGGCTGGCGCAGGGCCAGTTCACTCGCTTGGAATCACCTGCTTTCCCTTCGTGCCTCCGGGCGGGTGATCCGGGTGAGCTTGCATCCGTCGGATTTTTCCTATCGCCCGATTCTCACCCAGATTGAACGGATTATCAAACAGGCGCTCGATCGGCAGAGCCGGCCGCTGAGCTATCTTCGTTATGTCTCGAGTTGATCTCCACCTTCACTCTCGCTACTCCGACCGGCCTTCGGAATGGATCTTGCGAAAGGTCGGCTGCCGACAGAGCTACACCGATCCGGAGACGCTCTATCAGAAGCTTGCTGCCGCCGGCATGAGGTGGAAGACGATCACCGATCACGATCGGATCGACGGCTGCCTGGAGATGAGGGAGCGACATCCCGACGTATTCCTGAGCGAGGAGGTGACCACATTCTTTCCCGACGGATGCGAGATTCACCTGCTGGTTTGGAACATTCGGGAGCCGGACCATGCACGCATCCAGCAGCTCGCGCCCAATGTCGAGGAGCTGGCGGTCTTTCTTCGGGCAAACAAGATCCCCCATGCGGTGGCTCATCCTTTAGAAAAGCTCAACGGGAAACTTTCGCCGGATCACTTCGAGAAGCTGATTTTGCTTTTTCGTGCTTTCGAGACGGCGGATGGCAGCCGGCCTGGATTGCCGCAGGAGATCGCCCGTCTCTGTCTGCTCTCCCTCACGCCGGAGCGGATCGTCGAGATGTCGAAACGCCAAGGGATTGCCCCTCTCGACGGCGAATGCCATCGAAAAATCTTCGTGGGAGGGTCCAACGATCATGGCGGGCTTGCCCTAGGCAGCTTGTGGACGGAAGCGGACGACGAGGGAACCGTCGAGGGGTTTTTCCGCGCCCTTTTTGCCGGGAAGGGAAGAACGGGGGGAGGAGAGCCAGGGGACCCGGCGCGCGTCTCCATCGCGGTTTACAATCTGGGGTTCCAATATGCCCAGGAGCGGCTGCGGCAATCGGCTCCTCTGGCTGCCGCCCTGGTGCAGAAGATCGCCGAGCGCTTTGTCTCTGGGAAAAATCCGACGGCTTTTTCCTTTGGGGAGCGAATCGGCCATCTAGCGGAAGCGGTCCGCAGTGGGCAAGTCTTCGAACTGCTCAAGCCCGGCGAAGGCACGCTGGTGCGGGCGTTCGCCGACTTCTTCACCAACGCCGGGGTTCGTGGGGAGATCGATCGCATTATCGTACGGGCTTCTACACCGGTGGACGCATCGTTTCGCGTTGCCTCGTACCTGGTGAATCAGCTGGCTTATCGTCTCGTGAGCGGCACCGTCGCTCAGCTCGGACGAGGAAGCGTCCTCGAGGCATTCCAATCCCTCGCCGGGCTCCTGCCCGTGACGGCAGCGGCGGTTCCCCATCTTATCGCCTTTCAGCGTCAAGGATTTGATCGCCGTTTTGTGCGGGATCTCTGTCGTCGGTATCTCTCCGCCCCTCCGGCGGAAATCCTCTCATGCAAACGGGCATGGTTCACCGATACGCTCGACGAGGTCAACGGGGTGACGCGAACGATCCAGGCGATGGCCCGCGCCTCTGCGCAAGCCGGGGCCGACTTGACCGTCGTCACCTCACGCGCCCATCCGAAAGTCGACGGACTCCGGTTCCGGAACTTTCCTCCGATCGGCGAGTTTTCGATTCCCGAATACGAGCTTCAGAAGCTCGCGTTTCCTCCCTTTTTTGATCTTCTGGAATTTGTACATAAGGAGCGATTCACGGAACTGATCGTCAGCACGCCGGGCCCAATGGGGCTCTGCGCGCTGGCGATCGGAAAGATCCTCGGCCTGCGGACGGTGGGCATCTACCACACCGATTTCCCGCAGTACACGCGCTTTCTTAGCCAAGATCCGTGGATGGAAGGTCTGGCGTGGAGTTACATGGACTGGTTTTACGGCCAAATGGCGAAGACCTACGTGAATTCGGCCGCCTATCTCCGCTCCTGGATCAATCGGGGACTTCCCGCGGAAAAGTTGGCAATTCTCCCGCGAGGCATCGAGGTGCAGGCCTTTCACCCCTCGTTCCGGCAAGCCGATTTCTGGAAGCGGAGAGGCGCGACGGGACCGGTGCTCCTCTACGTTGGCCGGATCTCCAAGGAGAAGGAGTTGGGTTTTTTGCCCGCAGTTTCCGAGACCTTGCGCAGTCGAGGATTGAAATTCACTCTTGCCTTCGTGGGGGAGGGTCCCTATCGCCGGGAGTTGACCCGGCTCCTGCCCGACGCTCTCTTTGCTGGCATTCTGACCGGCAAGGAGTTGAGCGAGGCCTATGCTTCGGCCGATCTGTTCATCTTTCCGAGCACGACCGATACGTTCGGCAACGCAGTGCTGGAAGCCATGGCCTCCGGCCTGCCTGTGGTGGTATCCGACGCAGGCGGGCCACCGGAACTCTTGGGCCAATTCGGGATAGGGCGTGTGTGCCGTGCCGGCTTTCGGGAAGAATGGGCCGCCGCGATTTCTCTTCTGTTGACTTGTCCGCCGTCCATCGCCGAACGGGAGAAAGTGGCGGAAGCAGTTCGGCGAGCGTGGAATTGGGAGCAGGCCTTCGCCCAATTTTGGGAGTCGGTCGGCTCTCTCGCCTAACCTGCTGCAGGCCGGCCCGCATTGGGGCTTGCCCTCCTCCGCTTCCGATGGCAAGACCTCGAAATGAACTCGCTTGCCCCCCTCGGAGCCTTTGCCGCTCGCACCTTTCTTCCTGCCGCAGCTGACCTCTGCTCCCTTCCGGAACTCGAGGAGCAGTTCGGACGGCTCGAGCGGGAGCTTCGGGAAGCCGGATCGGCAAGCGCTCTGGTGACTTGGCTTGGTCATTACGATGAGGTCCAGGCAGCGATGGACGAGGTACGGGCCAGGCGCTACATCGCGATGACCTGCCAGACGGACGATCCGGAGCGCGAAAAGGCTTATTTGGAAATCCTGACCGTTGTCGATCCGTGGAGGAAGGCGCGGCAGATGGGAATCCTGCGCGCGTTTTGCCAGCATCCCTGCCTCGACTCGCTGCCTGAGTCTTATGGGGTTCTGCGACGAAGCGTCGAAATGCAAGTCCGCCTTTTCCGCGAGGAGAATATCGCCCGGGAGACCGAGGAGGCGCGGCTCTCCCAGCAGTATCAGAAGATCGTCGGGGCGATGACCGTCTCCTTCGATGGGAAGGAGCAGACGCTCGCCCAGGTGGCAAGGGTGCTCGAAGAGCCGGATCGGGAGAGGAGGCAGAGGGCATGGGAGCAGATTGCCGAGCGCAGGGGGCAAGACGCGGAAACATTGGAGGAGATTTTCGATCGCCTTCTGGTTCTTCGGAGCGAGATTGCTGACGGTGCGGGCTTTTCGGACTATCGCGGCTACGCCTTTGCCCGCGCGGAGCGATTTGATTACACCCCGGCAGACTGCCTCGAGTTTGGCCGGGCGATCGAGAAGGTCGTGGTGCCCGTTTGTCGGGAGATGGACGTTCGGCGGGAAAAGCAGCTCGGAATCGACCGGCTTCGCCCTTGGGATCTAGTCGTAGATCCCGAGGGGAAGCCTCCTTTACGTCCCTTTCGCAGTTGCGCCGAACTCTTGGAGAAGACCGAAAAGGCGATCTGCTCCCTGGACGAGCCGTTGGGAGATCTCTTCAGGCAGTTGCGCCGAAGCGAGTTGGTCGATCTCGAGAACCGAAAGGGCAAAGCACCCGGAGGCTACCAGAGTACTCTATCCGAAGCGCGACTGCCATTTGTCTTCATGAACGCGGTCGGCACGCATCGAGACCTGGAAACTCTTCTGCATGAAAGCGGTCATGCTTTCCATACTCTTCTGGCCCGCACCCAACCCCTTTATGCCTATCGCTCCGCGCCCTTGGAATTTTGCGAGGTGGCGTCGATGGCGATGGAGCTTTTGGCTGCACCCTACTTGGGAAACTTTTACGGCGAAGGAGAGGCGCGGCGGGCTCGACGGAACCACCTCGAGGGAATCCTCCGCTTCTTTCCCTGGATGGCCGTCGTCGATGGATTCCAGCACTGGCTCTATACCCATCCCGGCCATAGTCGGGACGAACGGGCCGTTGCCTGGATGGAGTTGCTGCAGCGTTTCGGCGGGAGAGAGGATTGGAGCGGTTATGAAGGGGTCTTGCGTTCCCTTTGGCACCGGCAGCTCCATATTTTCGAATACCCCTTTTACTACATCGAGTATGGGATCGCCCAACTGGGCGCCTTGGGCTTCTGGAGGCGATCCCTCACTGACCCAGCTGGGGCCTTGGATGCCTATCGGCGCTCGCTCGCCCTGGGAGGATCGAAGCCTCTTCCTGAGCTCTTTGCGGCCGCCGGACTCCCCTTTTCGTTTGGACGGGACAACCTGGAAGTCCTGGTGACGGCAGTCCGCGAGGAGATTCAGCGCACTGGCTGCGGAGCCGCTGAAGCGGAACAGGAGTAGCGACCGCCCGTGCGCTCGGTGATTCCCACAAGAGGCACGGATGCCCTCCCTATTCGGGAGGAAGCCCGGAGTGGAGTTCGTCTTTCGCTTCGCGCGATTCGTGCCGGCGCTTTTCGGTCAATTCGGTTTTCCGGCGCCGAAGTTGGCCTTCGAGGCGGTCGGCGATCAGGTCGATTGCCTGGTAGAGATCGTGTCCGTGATCTTCGGCGTGAAGATCCGGTCCAGGGAGGGAGAGATGGACTTTGACGATGAAGGCCTGCTTGTTGGCCAGAGCTTTCGGCGGATCATGCTGGACGGTGACATGAGCTCCGACGATTCTATCCTCGTAGCGCTCAAGCTTTTGTAATTTTTTTTCGATATAGGAGTGGAGCGGTGCGGTCAGCTTAATGCCTTGCGGATTCCATTGGATCTGCATCATTGTGAAGTCTCTTCCCTGGCTTTCGCTTTGTCCAGGGGTTTTCTTCGAGTAAGGTGAGAGCAATGTCGAGCCCGCAAAAGGCGGATCCTGGTTCCGGGGAAGCAGTGACGATCTACGACACGACGCTGCGCGACGGCGCTCAAGGGGAGAATATCCACTTTTCCCTTCCGGAGAAATTGCGGATCGTGCAGAAGCTCGATGAGGTAGGGATTCCC
>JAQUAR010000120.1 GCA_028687155.1 Methylacidiphilaceae bacterium
ATCCATGAGTCCTGGGCTGGGGAGAGCGATGCTCGCCGCCTCCCGTGCGACATCGCAGGCGCCGCTGACCGCGATCCCGACATCGGCCTGCCGGAGTGCCGGCGCATCGTTCACCCCGTCGCCGGTCATCCCGGTCACATGGCCGCCTTTTTGCAGGCGATCCACGATCCGGAACTTCTCTTCCGGAAAGACGCCCGCGAAAATATCGCAGGAGTCGATCGGATCGCCCTTTTCCGCAATCGGAGGTAAGGGAGTTCCGCAAACCCGCGAGCCGATGCCCACTTCGCGCGCAACGGCGCGGGCGGCCGCCACGGTGTCTCCGGTCACCAGAAGCACGCGGATCCCAAGCTCCTGAAGTCTCGCGACCAGGCTGCGGGAATCGCTCCGAACCGGATCGGAGAAGCCGAGAAAGCCAGTCAGCCGCAACCCCCCGGGACTACCCGCCGCCACGGCGAGAACGCGCAAGCCCCGAGACGAAAGCCTTTCTATCGTCGCGAGAGCATCCGCTGGGAACCCCCCGACGGCCTGCTCCACGGCGCTTGGGGCTCCTTTGAGAACACGGAAGGGACTGCCATTCCTCTGGAAATCGGCACCAGAATATTTCGTCGAGGGATCGAAAGGCGTAAAAGAGAGCTGATTCTCCTCCGGCAAAGGGAGACCTTCTCGTTTGGCGAGCGCAAGAATGGCGCAGTCGAGCGGATCCTCGCTCGCTTCCAGCGAGGCGATTGCCCCCCACGAGACAAGCTCGTCTCGGGTGGCGGGAGAAAGAGGCGAGATCTCTTGAAGGACCGCCTCGTTGGTCGTAATGGTTCCCGTCTTGTCGGCGACCAGAATATCCATCGTTGCCGCATTCTCGACGGCGGCCAGTCGCCGGACGAGCACCCCCTTCCTCGCTAACTCCTGTGCCCCAAGGGCGCTCGTCATCGCAAAGGTCGCAGGCAAGGCGGCGGGCACGGAGGTGATCAGCAGTACGAGGGCGTACGGCAGCACTTCGCTGAGCGGAAGGGAGTGAACGAGCCCATAGCCGAAAACCAAGACCACGAGAACGCCATCGATCCCGATCAGCCAACGCACGATCTGAAAGATCGTCTGCTCCATCTGGCTTGGGGCCCGTGCCGACGACACCAGATCGGCGATTCTCCCAAAGGAGCTCCTCGCTCCGGTGGCAAACACTTCTCCGGTCGCCTCCCCCTTGCGGATGACCGTCCCTCCGTAGACAATGGCCCCCGCTTCCTTTCCCCGGGCGAAAGGCTCCCCGGTAAGGGAAGATTCATCGACTTCCACCGCACCCGACTGCAATCGGGCATCCGCCGGAACGACATCCCCGACCCGCAAATGAATCCAATCGCCCCGAACGATCTCGCTTAGGGGGATGCGCTGCCATACTCGATCGCGAAACACTCGAGCCGTCCCGCTCCACTGTCGTCGGAGGAGACGCAAGGCCCGCTCGGCGCGACTCTCCTGGAAGAAAGCCAAGGCTGCCGTCAAAAGCAAGAGCACCCCGATGCCGATCGCATCTCCGATTCGCCGCAGGACCGTTTCCACAGCGATCGCGGCTTCCAACATCCACGGGACAGGAGCCCAAAACTTCCCGAGGAAATCGAGCAGAGGGGGCCTGAGGCGCTCCGGGAGCGTATTCTGCCCCTCCGCCGCAATCCTTCTTACCGCTTCTTCGCGAGAGAGCCCACCCGTCGGACTTCCGCCCGCAAGCTCCTTGGCAAGCTCTTCTTTCCTCATCGGCCCTTCTTCGGCTTCCTTCGGCCTCACCGGGTTCCCTTCACGCCCAAAGCAGCAAGGAAAAGAGTACCCGTTCGCGCAAGCCGCATGCTACATTTCTCCATGCCTGTCGGCGGAACTCCCAGCGAAGATCCGGCATGCGATGAGTAGCACCGCTTCCTTCGAACTCTCTCGCATCCGGGAAACCCTCCTCCTCATGGCCAGCCTCGCCGCCCGCCACCTTCGGGTGGCGCTGCAAGCCCTCACCGAGCGAAACGATTCGCTCGCCGATCTGGTCGAAAAGCAGGACTCGGAAATCGACTCCCTGGAAGTCAAGGTTGACGATCTGGTCATCACCTATATCGCGACACACAGTCCGGTTGCGATCGACTGTCGGTTCGTGCTCGTGGCCTCCAAGATTTCCAGCGATCTCGAACGGATCGGCGACCAAGCCGTTACGATCGCCCGCCTCGCCCGACGACTCAACGCGGCAGCTCCGCTCAAGCTCGTCTTTGATATCCCGCAGATGGCGCTGGTGGCCGAAGAAATGTATCGCGGTGCCATCGACTGCTTTATCGAGGCCAAGGCCAAGGAGGCCATCGGCATCGTGAAGAGGGACAAGGAAGTCGACACCCTCAATAAAAAGCTTTCCGAGAATCTGCTCCAGGCGATGCGGGAACAGCCGGGCTCGATCCCGCAAGCGACAAGCCTGCTCTTGATCAGTCGTGCGATCGAACGTATCGCCGACCACGCCAAAAACATCGCCGAAGAAGTCTTTTACCTCTATCGCGCCCGAGATATCCGTCATCGGGGCTGGGCAGAACGCAGCCGACCTACTCCCTGAAAATCCGGAAGAGCCTGCGCAAGCTTCAGGCGCTTATGGTGCGCCGCTTGCTCCATGCGGAAGATAGGGGCTACACTGTTTCCAGAGAAAATAGAGAACCGCCGCGAGGAGCAGGAGCAGCAGAATAAATCGGTTTCGGTCGCGCCTCCGCTGTGCGCTGTGCTGCCAGCGCAAGGAGCTTCTCCCCTCCTTCGCGAGCCGCGCTTGCGCTGCCTCGCCGCCTTCCGATAGAAAATGTCGCGCCCCTGGACCTCGCTCCCGTCCTTCCGAGCCTGACTCTTCCCCCTCCGGATCCAGCGGCATGCGTCTACTTCTTCAGGAACCAGAAAAGTGCGACGCCTAGGAGAGACAGAATGAGGGGGAGGGAATAGGCAAGGCCGCTCGCGACTTTATGCCAAAAACCAAACCCATCGCCCGTTTCTTCGAGCGCTCCTTCTGCCCGAGTAGGGCTGCCCTCCCGCTCGGCAGGCTCCCATCCCAGGCGCTCGAGACGTCCTTGGGACTGCCGCAGAGCAGCCCGGGACTGATCCACTAGAGCCAGCGCTCTGGTCAGTTCATCGGCAAGATTCGCCGGCTCCCAGGCCGAGGGCTCAAGCGCCTCCAACGAGGCAAGTTGGCCGGCGAGAGTCTGCCGAACCGTCCGTATCTCTTCCAACTCCCTCTGACCGTCCTCTTCCTGACGCTCCAAAAGAGCAACGCTCCGCGTCAGCTCTTCAGTCACTGCTCGATGACCAACCTCGAAATCCCGCTGTTTTTTCCGTAGCTCCTCAAGCTGGCGCTTCTGGCGTTCGATCTCCTCCCGCCTCCGCTCCAGATCGAGCAGGACCTCTTGGGCCTGCTGAACCTTAATGTTCAGATCATCCACAGAAAAACGGGGCGCAAGTTCCGCCTCTTCCGACACGGATGCCGTTTCCCCCACTTTCTTACTCATAGCGCACTGCTCGAAATCATCCTACCGCTTCGTTTCGATCAAGCAAGCCTTCTGGAGACAAAGCTCTGCTTCCGCTGGCGCGGACATCACTCAAGTAAGAAGGGGAAGAGGTCTTGACAAGACAATTCGCTCTCGCCTTGACTGACTACCGAGCGTGCAAGCTTCTTCCCCTCCCCTCAGAACCAGCCCGTTCGACGACTGTCATCGAAAATGGGGCGCGCGAATGGGAAGGTTTGCAGGCTGGGCGCTTCCGATCGTCTACACCTCGGTGGCGGACGAAGTGTTGAGTGTCCGCCGGAAAGCCGGCCTTTTCGACATCAGCCATATGGGAGAGCTTCTTCTCCAGGGACCGGATGTGCAGGAACGGCTTGATGAGCTCTTGCCGAGCAACATCGCCGCCCTTCCCACGGGGCGGGGACAATACTCCATGCTACTGAACGAATGCGGTGGCATTATGGACGATCTCTTTGCCTATCGGATCGAGCCATCGAGATTTTTGTTGGTAGTCAACGCCGCGACCACGCAAGCCGATGCTCGCTGGTTTGCTGAAAAACTGGCCCGCGCCGAGACGGCCATTGCCGATGAAAGCGAGCGCTGGGGAGGTCTAGCTCTCCAGGGGCCCGAGGCTCGGGGCATTCTCCGACAGCTCCTTCCCGAGCTTCCGGAAGCATTCGAGCGGCGCGCCATCGTGGCTGCGTCATGGAAGGGGAGCGGCTTCTGGGTGGCACGCACCGGCTACACGGGCGAGGATGGTGCGGAGCTCTTTTTTCCTGTTTCGCTCGGGGTGGGCCTCTGGGATGCCCTACTCCGGGCGGGTGCCTCCTCGGGCCTCCGCCCCTGCGGCTTGGCGGCACGAGATATCCTTCGCTTGGAAGCCTGCCTGCCCCTCAACGGGCACGAGCTGAGTGAAGAGCGGACTCCGCTCGAGGCCCGCATGGCATGGGTCGTGGATTGGGACAAGAGCGCTTCCTTCCCTGGTAAGGAAGCGCTGGCCGAGAAGAGGCGCCGAGGTCCGGACCTCTCTCTGGTTGCCTTTGCCGCTGAGCGTCCCGCTCCCCCGCCCAGAGCTGGTTATCCACTCTTGGCTGGGGAAACTGTTGTGGGGAAGGTAACGAGCGGAGGCTTTTCTCCGACGCTCGAAGCCGCGATCGGGATGGGCTACGTGAACGCGGCGCTCGCCACCGAGGGCACCCGGCTCACATATCGGGTCAGGGGCACACGCTATTCGGTGATCCTCAAGCCCTCTCCTCTCTATCGAAGCAAAAACAGATGAACATTCCGACTGATCGTTTCTATTCCCAATCGCACGAGTGGCTGCTGCTCGTAGGAGGAATCGGTGTCGTCGGTGTTACCGACTATGCGCAGCGGGAGCTCTCGGACATCGTCTTTGTCGAGTTGCCGGCCATCGGCACGCATGTGCGACGGGGAGAGGCCGTAGCTACCATTGAATCGGTAAAAGCCGCCTCTGATATTTACGCCCCCGCTACCGGGGAAGTTCGGGAGGTCAACACCGCCCTGACTCAGAACCCCGGCCTGATCAATACCGACCCCTATGGGCAAGGCTGGCTTTTCCGAATCGATGTCGAGGATCCAGGAGAAACCGAGCGGCTCGAATCGCCGGAAGCCTATGCGAAGCTTACCGCAAGCGCGACAGGATCCGGCGCATAAGTGAAGTCGCTCCAAAGAGGCCCGCTCTCCGAAGCAACCGAGGGACTCGAGATGAGCGTTCCGGCGGAGCCCGCCTCCTTTCTCAAGCGCCACATCGGGCCGAACCCCCTCGAAGAGGAGGAGATGCTGCACATGCTCGGCTTTCCCTCGACTGAGGCCTTGACCGACGCGATCATCCCGCGGGCTGTCCGTTCCCTCGCGCCATTGCAGCTTCCGGAAGCCCTCTCGGAATCCGACGCCCTGGCGGCTCTGCGGAATCTCGCCCAGAAAAACCGCATCTTCCGCTCCTATCTGGGAATGGGCTATTCCGCCTCGATCACTCCCGCCGTGATCCGAAGGAACGTCTTGGAGAACCCCGACTGGTACACGCCCTATACCCCCTACCAAGCGGAGATTAGCCAGGGGCGGCTGGAAGCGCTTCTGACCTTTCAGACACTCGTCGCCGACCTCACGGGAATGGAGGTTGCCAATGCGTCTCTACTCGACGCCGATACGGCTGCGGGCGAAGCCATGGCCATGTGCGCTCGCGTCAGCGCCATCCCGGAATCGAAGCGCTTCCTCGTCTCTTCGCTCTGTCATCCGCAAACGGTTGCGGTCGTGCAGACCCACGCGGATC
>JAQUAR010000121.1 GCA_028687155.1 Methylacidiphilaceae bacterium
CTTTGGAGTTCGTGTTTCTGCTCATCGCTCGCTGGAAGAATGCGGATAGGTCTGGCCATTGACCCAAATTATCGGAGCAAGATCGTTTTGTACACCTATTTCGCGCTCAGAACACTAGTGGCCGAAGAGGAAATCCGAGATAAGAAGCCGCGCGTCTGCGCGGCCCGGCGCGCCGATGGCGCGAGAAGGCCATCGAGGTTCGCCGCGTCAAGGAGACCGCCAAGAATCCCGGCAGGCCGTGGACCGTGACCGGGGTCTACCTGGACGGGAAAAGGGTCAGGCGGTTTTTTGCGACCCGGGACGAGGCGGAAGCCTTCGCCCGCCTTCAGAAGCTCGCGGCAAGCCGGCTCGGCCATTACGCCGAGCGGATCTCTCCGGCGCTCGCCGAGGAGGCGTTCCGCCGCGAGGAAGCCCTTCGGCCGTACGGGAAGTCCCTGGTTGATGCCATCCGCGAGTACGTGGCGACCTTGGAGGCGAGGCGAAGGAGCGTGTCGGTGGAGGAGCTCTTTTCGGAGGTGATCCGCGTCAAGCGCCAGGACGGGAGAAGCCGGAGATATGTGCATGAGCTCGGACTCTACTTGCGCCGTTTTGCCCGGGATTCCGGGCAGAGGCCCGTTGGCTCCCTCGTGAGCCGGGAGATCGACGACTGGCTGCGGGCTCTTCCGGGCTCCCCGATCCATCGGAACAACTTTCGGCGAAACCTGAGCGTGGCCTTCAGCCACGCGGTCGATCGAGGCTACCTCGAAGCAAATCCGATGGTCAAAACGAGCGTCGCCAGGGTCGTCGACCGGCCGCCCGAGATCTTTACCCCGGAGGAAGCCGCCCGATTCCTGGAAGCATGCCGGACCCTCTGCCCGGAGATGGTTCCGATGCATGCGATCGGGCTTTTCGCCGGCCTTCGCGCCGCCGAAATCGAACGGCTGGATTGGAGCGAGATCAAGCTGGGGCGTGGGCATATCGAGGTGACGGCCGAGAAAAGCAAGACCGCGCGCCGGCGGCTCGTTCCGATCGAGTCGAACCTCGGCACCTGGCTCAAGCCTTTCGAGCGGCAGGCGGGTCCCGTCGTTCCGGCCAGCGCCGTTGATAAGCGGCTGGCGGCGATGAAGGCGGCCGGGCTCCCCAAGTGGCCGCGCAACGGTGAGAGGCACTCCTATGCTTCTTACCATCTCGCCCACTTTCGGGATGCGGCCAAGACCGCACTAAACATGGGCCATACGAGCACGGCCCTCCTCTTCAACACGTACCGGGAGCTGGTCACGCCCGAGGAGGCGGCCGAATATTGGGAGATCGAGGCGCCGAAGGGAGGGTTGTCGTGAATCTTGAAGCATTGCTGCCCCAGCTCCTGCCGGGAGCGGTTGCCTGGGCGGAGGCGGTTGCCGCGGACGCGGCGGCGACGGGACGTGCGCTCTCGAATCCCGAGCTTTCGGTAGCAAGTAGGGCGGGTGTTCGCTTTCCCGAACGGATCCGCCTCCGAATCCTGCATCAGTTTCCCGTCCCGGAGGATCCTCGGCTTGCGGAGGCGGCTCGGCAACTGGGACTGCTCGGCCCCGATATGGCCGGCTTGACCCTGGGCTATTCGATCCTGGTGCGCGAAGGCCACTTGTCGACCAGGCTCTTGTCGCACGAGTGCCGGCACGTCTACCAGTACGAGCAGGCCGGAGGCATCGCCTGTTTCCTGCCAGAGTATCTGCTATCGGTCGCACGCTTGGGCTATTATGGCTCGCCCTTCGAACAAGACGCGCGGGCTCACGAAGTGGAGGAGGCGTAGCCGTAATGGCTGGCTGAGTTTTTTTCCCCGGCTTTCTGGATGAATGCCCGCCTCGGGACCGAATGGGTGGCCAAAGGGTTCACCGAAGAGGTGCCCAAGGTGCTCCGCCGCCTTCAGGCGATCCGCTTGATCCGACTTGCCCCGAACGGATGGCCTTTGATCGGGTTCTTCTCCAAGATCCCCGCCGACATCAACGCACTGCTCCAAAAGCTCGGGCCTCCTCCCCCTCTTTGCTCGCCCGCCCAAATGGGCCCTGTAGGCAGAACGGAAAAGTCTTAACGTTCTTCTGCAATCACTTGCGACACCACACAGCGGAAGTTCGGATAACTCCCTCTCCACGGGGCGGTGCATCCTTTTCACGGCGCACGCGGGAACTCGGCTAACGCGATTGCCCTCAGAAATCCTGACACCAATTTTCCAACCACTCTCGGGGAGGAACCGTTGCATCGAAAAGGCCAAGCAACGGGGCGAGAGCACGCTCAGCGGCATCGAGGATCTCCTTCCGTCCTGCGGGAACGGGTAGAGCGGTTTGAGATAGAACATGGTCTGATTGGGAAGACATCTTACCAAGCTCGCCCCACGGCACGGCGTAACGAAGGACTCTTCCCTGCAGGCGAGTCCATCTAAACGCAAACTCAAGGCGGGTATCTGAGCCAGCACCGAGCTCTTTTGCAAAAGCTAAGCAGTACTTTATCGCATCAATCACACGGCGGATTCTCCAAGCTGAATCCAGCACGGGTGTTGATGCCCTATCGACAGTATCCTCCTCAAACACGGCTTCTACAAAGAACAGGCAGGTGGGCTCGATTCTCCAAAACTGTGGCAACGCCACGGAGTACTTGCCGCCAGTGACTCGACATTCGACCCCCCCTAATTCCAGGTGGGGGTGGAGCTCTCGCAAATTACGCCGCCGAGTGTCTACCCAGAGCGGCCAATCCACCAGCGCCGGATGAACCGCCATTACCCTGTCAAGAAGGTTATCAGACATGTTCCCGGATAGTGGCGGGTTGAACACGCAGGCGGCCTCGAAAAACCCTGCGTCCCCGAGACGGAATTGACTTTGCTCCAGAGTTCCTTGGAAGCACCGTTCTGCTTCCCGAAGAAATTCTTCTGCACCTGAACGCGGGGCGCTCGCGTGATTTTCCTCTTGACTGACCATAATCAGGAATCCATCACGAAATCTCCGGCCGATCAATACTTATTTGTAAAACCATTTTCGCAACCCGATGAAGCGACCGCCAGGCCAACGGCGATGGAAGGGTCATTAACGCCTGCTTGCGGGGCTCTCTCGCTTTCCGGGCTTTTTCCCGAGACACTTCGACAACCCGCGTTACCGCCGGCAGCCGCTCCGGATGCTTCCGGCTGGAGCAATAGTTGCCGGGTGGAGATCACTCCCTCCCCACTGGGCGATGCACCCTTTTCACGACGCACGCGGAAGTTCAGTTTGGTCGACGGATGACGTTCGACGCCCCGTTTTCATGCCTTCGAACAAGACGTGTTTGCGGTGCGGCTTTTCCCGTGAGGCGAGGCGCTCCCAAGACAAGCCTACAGGAGAACCCTTATTTAAACTTAAGCAAAAGGCCTATCGACACACCCGTTGCACCAAAGGAGACAAAGACTTGTTCCAATCGCAGCTGAATGTTTAAATGTCTTATATGGGGCGTCGATGAAAAGAAATGCGCCAGCTTTTCGGGTCGCGTTGCTAAAGATTCTTTCAGCTCTCCTTCTAATATCCTGTGGTCAAAAACAGGAGGCGGGTGCGCCCTCCCAACCCGAGCAAGCGTCTCCGGAGCAAGATAAGGGAATTGGCCGCGTCCGCGAAATCCACCTCGGCCCGATTGATCCCGCACTGGCCGAAAAGGGCAAAGTCATTTTCACCGCCAAATGTTCGGCTTGCCACAAGCTTGAGGGACGCTACGCGGGCCCTCCCCTGGGCACCGTCACGAAACGCCGAACCCCCGAGTTTATTCTCAACATGATCCTCAATCCGTCGGAAATGACTCAAAAGGATCCAGTGGCCCAGCGGCTTCTGGCAGAGTACCTCACGCCGATGACTCCTCAGAATCTGTCTGAGGATGACGCCAAGGCCGTGCTCGAGTACCTCCGCCAGGCCGCCCAGTAATCTGTGGAGAAAACATGAAGATATGGTTCCGCCGTTCGCTCGCCTCGGCTCTCACTCTCATTCTCGGTGCATTGCTGACGGCCTGCTCTCCGAAGGGAGGCGGCTCCGCCACGATGCGGGAAGCCGCGCAGGAGGTTTATGTTCCTCCCGGGAAGCATGATGATTTTTATGCATTCCTAAGCGGCGGCTTTAATGGGCAGCTCGATGTTTACGGCCTTCCGTCGGGGAGGCTGGTCCAACTCGTTCCGGTCTTTACCGTCGATCCGCATAACGGCTACGGGTACTGCGAGGAGACTCAGGCGATGCTCATGACCTCGGCGGGTTTTGTTCCTTGGGACGACTCCCACCATACCGAACTCTCCCAGACCGATGGAGTTCCCGACGGGAGATGGCTCTTTATCAACGCCAACAACACGCCGCGCATTGCCCGAATCAACCTGAAGACCTTCGAAACGGACGAAATTCTGGAAATTCCCAACGAGTGTGGGAACCACGCCTCGCCCTTCACAACGGAAAACACCGAATATGTCGTGGGAGCGACTCGCTTTTCGATTCCGGTTCCTCAAAAGGATGTTCCGATCGCTTCCTACGCTGAGAATTTTCGGGGAATGCTCACCTTCGTGAAGGTCGACAAGGACACGGGGCATATGTCGGTCGCCTTCCAGATCCTCATGCCGCCCTTTGACTACGATCTCTCCCATTCCGGGAAGGGGCCGTCGCATGGTTGGACGTTCTTCACCTGCTACAATTCGGAGAAGGCACATACCTTGCTCGAGGTCAATGCGTCCCGGAACGATAAGGACTTCATCGCCGCGGTCAATTGGAAGAAGGCCGAGGCGTACCTCGCCGATGGCCGGGCAAAGGAGATGCCGGCTACCTACTACCACAACCTCGTCGACGAAAAAACCCGAGTTGCCGGCTCGGAAGTCATCCAATCCGTCAAGGTGCTGAATCCCAAAGATTGCCCGGGAATGGTCTATCTCCTCCCCTGTCCCAAATCTCCGCACGGAGTGGATGTCGATCCCACCGGAGAATACATCGTTGCCGGGGGGAAATTGGCTACGGTCCTTCCCATCTTCTCCTTTTCCAAGATGCTACAGGCCATCGATAAGATGGATTTCGAGCGGGAAATCGAAGGAATGCCTGTGCTGCGCTACGAGAAGGTGATCTATAAAGAGGTTCCGAAGCCGGGTCTCGGTCCTCTGCATAACGAGTTCGACAGCAAAGGAAATGTTTACACTTCATGCTTTGTCTCGTCCGAGGTGATCAAGACCGACATCAAGCGAGGCGAGGTCGTCGATCGGATCCCGGTTTACTACTCGATCGGCCACTTGATGATCCCCGGCGGAGACTCCCGGCATCCTTGGGACCGCTACGTGCTGGCGATGAACAAGATTACCAAGGATCGCTATCTTCCCACGGGTCCAGAGCTCTGCCAGAGCAGCCAGCTCATCAACATTACGGAGCCCAAGATGCGCATGGTCCTCGACATGCCGACGATAGGGGAGCCGCACTATGCCCAAGGAATACCAGCCTCCCTGGTAGAGGGAAAATCGAAGAAGATCTTTGATTTGGCTCAAAATGGAAATCGCTCCGCGACCAAGAGCGAGGCCGAAGCCAAGGTGATCCGGGAAGGCAAGCACGTTCACGTCTACATGACGGCCATTCGAAGCCACTTCGTTCCGGATAACATCGAAGGGGTGATGGTAGGCGACATCGTTCACTTCCACGTGACGAACCTCGAGCAGGATTGGGACATCCCTCATGGCTTTACGGTGTATGGGAGCGGCGCAACGGAAGTGTTGGTAATGCCGGGAGA
>JAQUAR010000122.1 GCA_028687155.1 Methylacidiphilaceae bacterium
TGGCCGGTCGCATCAAGGCGCCGGAGGGGCCAAGGCGCACCGGGGATGGGCGCCAGCGTTGGAGAGCACGAACCATCTCGGCAAGGTCGGCCGCAATCGCCAGCTTCCTGCCGAGCGGCAAAGCGCAAAAAAACCGCCGCTGCTCATTCCGGGGCGTATTCCACTGTTCCTTATCCGTATCCGTTTCAGACTCCATTCTCCTCTCCTCTCTTTTCTGCCCTAAGCGAAAGCTTGAGCTCCTCGATGTCGGCAAGATCCTGATGACGTCCTGCTCCCTGCTTCATCTCGATCAGCGTTTCGACCCGAACGAAGCGGATCGGCTCCCCTCCCGGCAGTCGTTCGCGCAACGCCTGCTCATACTCCCGATCGAAGGAAAACGACTCGACGACAAAAATGTCCACGGGTGTCTCCCAATGAGTCTCGCTCTGGAGCGGAAGCACGCGCATCCCTTTTTCCTCTACCCAGCGCTTCCGGGCAGACGGATCAGCAAGATCCATGGGATCGACCGGCGGCACCGGCCGATAGCCTAGCCGGGCCAAGGCCGAAAAGACCGACGAGAGATTCTTGCGAGCAAAGTCGACGACCAGATCCATGTCCATGGTCGATCTCCCGTATCCATGGGCCACAACTGCGAGCCCTCCCACCACGAGATACCGGGCTCCGGCGGCGTTCAAGGCCGCCGCGATCTGCTTGAGACTTTCGAGCTTCACCGGCTTATTTCTCGGGATAAAACACCTACTTTTAGCGGCAAGATGTCGCGCAAGCAACCGAACTGTTTCCTGGAGGGAGAGATTTGTTGCGCCTGCGATCATCTCCCATGCCGAATTTCCAGCGGCCGGCCGGACGAGGCTTTGGCATCAAGGAACGCGGCAAACTTGTCGATCGACCGGGCGGATGTCTCCAGATCGTCGTTGAGTCCCCCAAAGTCCGGCGGCCACCAGCAGCAGAAGAACTTCCATGCCCCCTCTCCCAATTCAGGACGAATGGCCGGAGGCGGGGGAACGTAGAGCGTCAGAGCCCGAAGCGCGTCGAGGGCCGTGCGCTCGACCAGTCCTGCGGCCTCTCCTTCGCTGCGGAGCACGGTCTTTTCCGTAATCACTCCCGCGCCGTTCAGAAAAAAGGCGATGGCCACAAAGCCGTGGGTGGGAGTCAGAGCCAACCCGGCCAGAGAGAGCCGCTTCCGAGCTGCCTCCTGTTGGACCCGGCCTTCGAATGCCTCGGAAAGCCCAGAGAGGTACCGGTCTTTCTCGGACTGAACCTCGGGCGAGAGCCGCGGACCATATTCGACCACCGCAAAGATCTGCGGCCCCTTTTTAGGGATCTTCTTAGCCGGTGCCGGGGGATCGGAGGCGCTCGGAGCCGAAAGGGCCCCTGTTGCCAGGAAAAGGAAGGGGAAGATGGCCCAGAGCCCGCCCTTCATGGAGAGCTCTCCTTTCCCTCCAGGAGAGCAAGGAGACTCATCGCATTTTCCACCGCCGCTCCGCCCGCCGTGTTATCGAAATAGAAATGCACCGTGCGCGCTTCCCCCTGCCAGGTTTTGACGCGCTCGGCCCAAGAGGCAAGCTCGTTTTCGGAATAGGAAGAGACATAGGTGACTTCGCCCCCATGGAGCCGCACGAAGACCAGGTCGGTCGTGACCGCGTCCCATAAGGGCCAGTCCGCCGCATGGCTAAGGCACGACGCGATCCGGAAATGGCCGAGAAGCGCAGCCACTTCCGCATCGAACCAGGAAGGGTGCCGAAACTCGAGGACGTGCCGCGCGGAGCCCGGCTGCTCGGCCAGCATCCTCGCAAAGAATTCGAGGCGACCGAGGTCTTTTGGGAAGGAGGCGGGAAGCTGCCAGAGAAAGGCCTTGAGCTTGGTGCCCAACGGAGAAGCATCCGAGATCTGGAGTTGGAGCGATTCCTCCGAATCGCGTAGCCGTTTCCTATGGGTGACCAAGCGATGGCCCTTGAGGGCGAAGGCAAAATCCGCTGACGTTGCCTCCGCCCACCGCTGGTAGATTTCGGCCCGCGGCCGCCGGTAAAAGGAAGAATCGACCTCGACCGCCGGGAAGCGGTGCGAGTAGAGCGTTAGCCAGTGCCTGCGGGGGGAGTCCCCGTAGAGAAGCGGCTTCCAATCCGGGTAGTCCCATCCGCAGGTGCCGACATAGATAGGGGCATGCTCGCTGATCGTAGACCTGGTCATTTCCGGGACCCCGAACGGCGAAGAAGAGAGCGGTCTCGGGTCTCCCCCTTTCTAATTTTTAAAGAGAGCCTCAACGAGCCGGACGGAGAGGTCATACCGCATGAAGGGCGTAATCAGATAGATCCCCCCGAACTGTTCCAGCACCTCTTCCGCCAGCGAGCGCGCCTCCTCTAGTCCCAGCTCCGCGGCCTTCGGTCCGTCGACATGCCGCAGCCGTTCCCGCAAGCTTTCCGGAATGGAAATCCCGGGGACTTCGTTATGCAGGAACTCGGCATTGCGGGAGTTGAGCACAGGCATGATCCCCACAAAGATCGGGATGCCGAGCGGCTTCAGCCGTTCGGCGCTCTTCCGGATCAACTCCGGGTCGAAGACGGGCTGTGTCATCGCGTACTGCGCCCCCGCGGCGATTTTCGATTCGAGCTTGCGCACTTGCGAATCGAACTGCACCGAATTGGGATTAAAGGCGCAGCCGATCACGAAGTTTGTTTTTGCCTTGAGGTCCCGGCCCGCGGCGGAGATGCCCCCGTTGAGCTTGGCCATGAGCTTGATGAGCCCCAGCGAATTGAGATCGTAGACCGACGTGGCCCCGGGATGATCGCCGGCCTTGGCGGGATCTCCGGTCAAGGCGAGGACGTGACGGAAGCCGAGCACCGACAGTCCCATGAGTTCGGACTGAAGACCGAGCAGGTTCCGGTCCCGGCAGGCGAGATGGAGGATGGTCGGGAGCCGGGCGCATCGCTGAGCCGCGACCGCCGCCGCCAGGTTGCTCACCCGGAGAATGGCTAGGGAGTTGTCGGCCAGCGTCAGCGCATCGACCCCCGCCTTCTCCAGCGCACGGACTCCTTCCAGGAACTTGTCCATGTCGAGCGTTCGTGGGGAATCGAGCTCGACCATGGCGATCCGCTTTCGCTTGCAGCGGTCCAAGAGGCTCTCCTCTTCCACCTTGGGCGGCTCTTCCTCCCTCGCCAACTCGATCACGGGAAACCGCACCCGCTTCGGCTTGACCCGGCGGGGGCGATGGCGGGCGAGGACCGGTGCCATCGCCGCGATGTGGAGAGGGCTCGTTCCATAATCTCCTCCGAGAAGATGGACCCCTTCCTCGACGAAACGGTCGACACTCGCGGCGAAATAGTCTGGGCTCGCCGAATAGCTCAGCCGGCCCTCGTAGAATTCCGGCTTTCCCGCATTGGGAAAGGCGCAGAGGAGATCTCCAGGCCGCACTTCGATCTCCTCTAGAAGATGGAGGGATGCCAGGATTCCGCAGCTTCCCCCGATGCCGACAAGCTGCGCCGCGGCACCCCGCAGCGAAGCGAGGCCGGAAGCCAGGGTGTCACCATTGCCAAGCCGGCCCTCCTCGAAGACGGCCAGCGAGACCGCTACCCTCGGAGCCCCAACCTCTTGGGCAACGGAGAGAGCGAGCAGTGCTTCGGCGAGCTCCGTAAAGGTCTCTAAAAAGACGAGGTCGCAGCCCGCCTCCAGAAGAGCGGTGATCTGTTCCCGATAGAGCGGCCGCCGTTCTGCCGGCGAGAGGCTGCCCTCCCAGGGACGGAGCCAGATCGGTCCCACGCTCCCCGCCACCGTGCACTCCCTCCCTCCCGCCGCTTCCCTTGCCAGCTCGACTCCTCGCCGGTTGATGGCGACGACCTGTCCTTCCAGGCCAAAACGGCTGAGGTAGGCTCGGTTGGCTGCCGTCGTGTTGGTCCGGAGAAGCTCCGCACCCGCCTGGCAATACTCGCCATGGGCGCGCCGCACCAGCTCGGGACGGCTCAAGTTGGCTTCTTCCAGACAATAGCGGCGCGGAAGCCCGAGCGTGTAGAGGTAAGTGCCGAGCGCGCCGTCGCCCAGAACGAGCCGCTCGGAAAGCGATTCTAATAGATTTGCCATGGTGTGTACGGGACGCATTATAGCGTCTGGATGATGGAGAAAAAAAGCGCGAGCTACTCGACCGGGGAGCCCGCGCTGGACAAAAAGATCGCCGCGCTCCTCGAAGAGGCGGGAATCGGAAGCGCGCGGCGCGAGTATTTCGAGATGGTCGCCACGGCCATTCGCTTCGGCCGTCAGGCGACGACACCGGGCGACATCCGGATGATCAACCAGGTCTTCAAGGAGATCCGGTATGCCGACGCGGTCTTTCAGCCCTACCGGGGCGTCAAGAAGGTCACGATCTTCTGCTCGGCTCGCCTCGCCGCCGAAACGCCCGCATGGCGAATGGCCCGACGGTTCGCCGAGCAGATCGCGAAGGCGAGCTTCATGGTGCTGACGGGAGGCGGGGACGGGATCATGGGCGCAGCCCAGTTGGGAGCCGGCAAGGAACGGAGCTTCGGCTTGAATATCCGTCTCCCCTGTGAGCAGCGTCCGAACGAGGTGATCGAAGGCGACCGGAAGCTCATCTTCTTTCGCTACTTTTTCACCCGGAAGCTCTACTTCGTGAAAGAATCCCATGCCATCGCGCTTTTTCCCGGCGGCTTGGGAACGATGGACGAATGCTTCGAGGCGCTTACCCTGATGCAAACGGGCAAGGCTCCCATCGTTCCGATGGTCTTCATCGACTACCCCGGAGGCAGCTACTGGAG
This sequence comes from Methylacidiphilaceae bacterium, assembly GCA_028687155.1. Classification (GTDB taxonomy): domain Bacteria; phylum Verrucomicrobiota; class Verrucomicrobiia; order Methylacidiphilales; family Methylacidiphilaceae; genus Methylacidimicrobium. The sequence continues at coordinate 4,761 of JAQUAR010000122.1, forward strand.
TGCGTTCCGGGAGTTTTTGCAGAAGGAGCTGCTCTCCCGCGAGCTCATTTCCGAACAGGACTTCCACCTCTTTACCTTCACCGACGACCTCGAGGAAGCGACCCAGGAGATCGAGCGCTTCTACTACAACTTCCACTCCTACCGCTTTGTGGGAGAGCTTCTCGCCCTCCGCATCCACCGGGCGCCCGACGACTCCGCGCTCGAGGCGATCCGGCGCGATTTCGCCGATATCACCGTCCAGCCCGGCTCATTTGCCAAGACGGACGCACTACCCGCCGAGGCCAACGAGCAGGAAATCCTCTCGCTGCCCCGGCTCTGCTTCCCCTTCGACCGCAGATCCTACGGGCGACTGCGCCAACTGATCGACCGGCTCAATGCACTGTGACCCCTGGGATCCCTCCGTCCTTCCCTCCACCTCGGCGGGGATCTGGTTTCATGTCTCGGTCTGGGAGCAGAAGGTTCGCGTCCGGCGCGGCAAGGAGCAGATCTGGGAGGCCCTAGTCAGCACCGCCCTTCTCGGCTGCGGGGAGGAGCCGGGAAGTTATCGGACTCCGCGCGGCTGGCACTTTATCTGCGAGAAAATCGGGGAAGGTTCTCCTCTGGGTACGGAGTTTCGTGGCCGTCAGCCGACCGGGATGCTCTGGACTCCCGATGCCCCTTTTAGGGAGCGGAGCCTGATCCTTACGCGAATTCTCTGGCTGGCGGGAATGGAACCTCATAACTTGACCACGCGCGAGCGGTTCATCTATTTCCACGGCACAAACCGGGAGGATGCGATCGGAAAGCCGATGAGCAAGGGCTGCATCTGTCTACGCAACGAAGAGATGGTTCAGCTCTTCGAACAAGCGTCGATCGGGACGCGTGTCTTGATTGAAGAACGAGGAAGCCGCTTGTGAGTCGGCCGATCGACACGATCCTCCTCGACTGGTCGGGCACCCTCGCCGACGAC
>JAQUAR010000123.1:0-448 GCA_028687155.1 Methylacidiphilaceae bacterium
CCGGCTGGGAGACTTCTACGAGCTTTTTGAGGAAGACGCCAAAGCGGGTGCCAATCTCCTCGGCCTTGCGCTCACCCACAGGCACGGGATGCCGATGTGCGGGATGCCCGTCGACTCGGCCGACGGATATATCGCCCGTCTGGTGCAGGCGGGAAGGCGGGTCGCCGTCTGCGAACAGGTGGAGACTCCACAGCCAGGGAAGCTGGTTCGGCGGGAGATCACGCGGATCATCACCCCGGGTAGCCTGCTCGACCCCGGATCGCTCCGCTCGAAGGAAAACAACTTCTGCCTGGCTCTGGTCGCCGGCCGTCATCGGCTCGGAGTCGCCGCCGCCGACCTGGGTACGGGTGAGTTTCGCGCAGGAGAGTTGGGGGGAGAGGAGGAGCTGATCAACCTGCTCTGCCGCCTTCGCCCCAGCGAGATCCTTCTGCCGGAGGAGGTTTCGGAC
>JAQUAR010000123.1:458-5689 GCA_028687155.1 Methylacidiphilaceae bacterium
GGATCGGAAGGCTGGAGGAACTTCTTGGCAGATGGGGCAAGCCCGTTCTGACCCGGCATAAGAAGTGGGCTTTCGCCCCGGAACACGCTTCGGCCCTTTTGCTCGCCCATTTTCGGACGAAATCCCTGGCGGGATTTGGACTCGCCGAGGCCCCCCTGGCCCTTTGCGCAGCGGGAGCTCTCTTCCACTACCTGCGCGAGGAGCTGCGCCAGGATCTCTCCCACGTGCGGGAGATCGTCGCGATCTGCCGGGAGGAGCTGCTCGTTCTGGATGCCGTGGCCCAGCGCACCTTGGAGCTTCTCTCCGCGCCGAGTCAGGGAAAGAGCTTTCTGGAGGCAATCGACCGGACGCTGACTCCGGGAGGGGGAAGACTGCTGCGCCAGTGGATCGCCGAACCTCTCCGCGACCCGGAGAAGGTTCGCGGGCGCCAGGATGCCGTCGCCGATTGGGTGGAGCGCGATCGGAGCCGGCGATCGCTTCGGGAGATCCTTCCGGGCATCCGAGATTTGGAACGGCTGCTGGCCAGGGTGGCCCAGGGTTCGGCCAGCCCTCGGGAGATCGGGGCGATCAAGGATTCTCTCAAACCGCTGGCCAAGATCCGAGAGCTTCTCCCCCCATCGGGACAGGGGGCGGAGTACCGGAGCGATCTCGAGCCGCAGGACGACCTCGTTGCCGAGATCGAGCGAGCGCTGGTCGCCGACCTGCCTCTTTCCTGCCGGGAGGGGGGTCTTTTTCAAGCAGGCTTCGATCCCGACCTGGATGCCCTGCGGGAAGCGGCCGAGAGCGGGAAACGATGGCTCTTGGACTTCGAGCGGAGCGAGCGGGAGCGAACCGGCCTGCGGTCGCTCAAGCTCCGCTATCAACCTGTTTTCGGATACCTGCTGGAAGTTCCCCGCGGCCAGCTTGCGCAGGTTCCTCCGGAGTATGTTCGTCGACAGACCTTGGCGAACGCGGAGCGGTTCACCCGGCCGGAACTGCAGGAGATGGAGCGGAAGATCCTGGGTGCGGAGGGGCGCGCGCGCGAGTTGGAGCTGGAGCTCTTCCGCGCCCTCCGGCAGAAGCTCTGCGATCGGCTTTCGACCCTCCAGAAGGCCGCGAGGGCGGTCAACGAGATCGATGTCACGGCGGCTCTCGCCGAGCTTGCCCGGGAAAGGAGCTATGTCCGACCGGAAATCGTCGAGGAACCGAGGATCGAAATTGTCGACGGCCGCCATCCGGTCGTCGAGCAGGCCCTGGACGGAGAGCGCTTCATCCCCAACGACACCTATCTCGACGGCCGGCAGGCGCGCTTGATCATTCTGACGGGACCGAACATGGACGGCAAGAGCACCTATCTGCGCCAGATTGCGCTCATCGCTCTGCTCGCCCACATCGGCTCCTTCGTTCCCGCCTCGCGCGCGAAAATCGGGATCCTCGATCGGATCTTCACGAGAATCGGGGCCAGCGACGACCTCGCCGGCGGCCAGAGCACCTTCCTGGTCGAGATGCAGGAGACGGCCAATCTTCTCCGCCATTCCACGGAAAGGAGCCTCGTCATCCTCGACGAAGTCGGCCGGGGGACAAGTACCTTTGACGGCCTGTCGATCGCTTGGGCGGTGGCCGAAGAGCTTTGCGACCGAAATCGCTGTCTCACCCTGTTCGCGACCCACTATCATGAACTGGCGGAGCTGGCGCAGAGCCGGCCGGAGGCACGCAATCTCTCCCTGGCGGTCCGGGAGATCAACGGGGAAGCGGTCTACTTGCGGAAGGTGGTCGAAGGGGCGATCGACAAGAGCTACGGGTTGCAAGTCGCGCGCTTGGCAGGCTTGCCGGAACGGACGATTCAGCGAGCCGCGGAGGTGCTTTCGGGCATGGAAGCCGAGGAAGAGGATCCGCAAAGTAAGGCAGTGCAGGCTCGCCGCCGTCTCCGCCGCACGGAGACCGAAGATCTCCCTCTCTTTCCCGGATGGGAGCGGGAGGAGAATCGGGAGAAGACGGGCGACGCGGCTCCCTGAAGGGGAAGCCGAGAGAGTCGCGGACCAGCGCGGAAGCTTCCCTCCGGCTTTGTTCTTGTCCCCGCCTGGTGCGAATGCCAGCATAGCTTCTCCTATGAGCGTCAGGCCGGAAATTGAGGAAGGGAGTCGGCTCGAGCCCCGCTTTGATGCCGCGGGAACCCTCCCCTGCATCACCGTGGATGCCGCAACGGGCGAGGTGCTCATGTTTGCTTACATGAACCAGGAGGCGCTCGATCGGACGATTCAGACAGGCCGGGCAACCTACTATAGTCGCTCGCGGCAGAAGCTCTGGGTGAAGGGGGAGGAGTCCGGATTCGTCCAGCATGTTCGAGAACTGCGCATCGACTGCGATCAGGACTGCGTTTTGATCAAAGTATCCGTCGAAGGCGGAGCCTCCTGTCATGTAGGCTATCGGAGTTGCTTCTTTCGTCGGCTGAAGCCGGGGAGCTCAGGCGAACTCGAGTTCACGGAGTCGAAGAAGGTTTTCGATCCGGAGAAGGTCTACCGGCGGAGCTCCTGAACCAGACAGGCAGGTTTAGGAGAGAAGACGGCTCTTTTTCGGGCTTGTCGGGGGATGGGGCCCTTCCCAGTCCACCCAGCGGATTAAATCCACCAGCGGCGTCCTGCCGTCGTGATGCCAGAGGGGAGGGGGAGATTGCATCGTTCCCACCCGGCAGCAGCGAGAGGCGCCGAGAGACCAGAAGAGCTTCTGGACGGAGAGTGGAACCCGCCCGGTGACTCCGACCGCGGAGAGGTGGCCCTGGAGCGGGGCCAGCCAGCTTCCTAGCCTCTCTCTTGGGACCTTGTCTAGATAGAGTACCCGATGGCCGCAGGTGGGCTGAAATTGCGGGAGATCGCGAACGATGAGGGTCCATTGGAGGCCATCTCCATCTTCCCAAAGGGGCCATCCGAGGGCGCGGGCCATCGTGCGAGCCTCGCGGATCTTCGCCGCTTCCTCCGGGCGGCGGGGAATTGGGTCGAGACGGGCGTTTTCGGCTAGCCCATGGGCCAGGAGTTCCGCCAAGGGGAGCACGGCGGCCTCCGGCTCCAGGATGAGACATTGCGGGGAGAGGCAGCCAGCCTGATCGTATTCGGTCAGGTCCCGGATAATGCCTTTGACGAGATGGGTCGTTGGACGGCTAAGCGCTCCGAGCCAGAGAAGGCTCGCTCGATGTCCATAGGCGAGGAAGAGCTGGTCTTTCCGGCAGCGGGCTCGGAAGAGCCGGACGGTCTCGTCTCGGCCAAAGACGACGATGGCGTCGGCCGAGGCAAAGTCATCCTCGGAATACGAAGGAAGGATGCGGACCAACTTTCTGAATGAGCGAGGAAGCGCTGCGCAAAACCGAACCATCGCTCCGCTCTGTTGCTCTGGGCACTGGAGAAGATTCTCCGAGCCCAGCAGCAATCCTTCCAGGAGGGAGCGCCATCCCGAGACCGGAACAGTGCCCGCCAGGACATGGTAGAGGCGCTGCGGAGCGATCGCGCGGCTCCACCCACGCCCGTACGGCACAAAACCGTCGAGCGCATCCAAGCGTCCTAACGCCGCCGTGAGAAGCCGGCACAGATCTTCCCGGCCCGAGATCCCAAGCTCAGGAAAGAGCGAACAGACGGGAGCCAGTCGTTCGATTCGCTCGGAGGCTATCATGACGAACGGAGATCTTCGGCCGTGAGGGAACAGCCGCGCAAGGGGAGAGTCGGAGACCGACCAAGGAGGCGGAAGCCGTCTGGTGCTGCGATCGCCTCGTCCTGGGTCTGGATCGCCAGAACCGAGTCGATGTTGGCGAGGTCGACCCAGGCCACCAGTCCCTTTTCCCCGGTCAGGCAGTCTCGGCCGGTGAGCGGATCGATGATCCGGACGCGAGCCCAGGGCGGAGTCCGATGGACTCCGTCCGGGCCTTGGGCGTAGGCCTGGCTGGAGAGCTCGGTCATGCCGTATTCGCTCCAGATCTCCTCCGCGGAGATTCCAAACCGCGCCTCCAGGGCGCGATAGAAGTCGGGCTTAGACATCTCGCGGGCGCGCCCTTTGAACCCGCCGGTCTCCAAAAGAAAGCTTCCCCGGGGTAAGCAGAGAGCTGATCCCTCCCCCTGCTCGAGGAGAGGAACGAAGGCAAAGGCCGTCCCGCAAAGCCCCACCGGGCGGCCCGAGCGCACCGCTTCGGAGAGGGTGGTGAGGAGGCCCTTCTGGTCGAGGCGGCCGTCCTGAATCCAGAAACGAGAGGGGTGGACGCTCTGCTCCGACCAGAAGCCGAACATGGCCGATAGCGAAGAGTGGGGAGCTTCTGGAGGAGAAGGGACCAGAAAGTGGAGATCGACCGTTTCCCACGGCACGCCTGCTCGTCTGGCTCCTTCGGTGCTCACGGCCCGGTAGAGATCGACATCGAGCAGAAAATGACGTCCCGGATTCTGACGGGTCGTCCCACTGGTTTCAAAGATTCTTCGAGGCGCCTGGTCCGCAGGCACGAAAAGACGCACCTGCTTGAACAGTTCCTGGGGAACGGGAGGAATCCTGCGCCAACCCGTGGGAACTCCCCCTTCGGCTTGCAGCAGCCGAGCGAGTGGAGCCACCCGGCGGGCTTGGCTCCGACAGAGCGCCAGCGCGAGCCCCTCAAAGCCGCGTTCATCCTCCACGGAGAGGCTCTGCAACGACTTGCCCCACTGCGCTCGACCTTCCGGCCTGTCCAGCTCTTTGCAGAAAGAAGGGAATCCGCTTTTCTCTTTTGCCATTCGTCACTCCTTCAGCGAGGATAACAAGTCATCTACCCGGCGGACCGGAAAATGTTGCAGTGAGCGAAGCAGAGAGACGACATATGGGCATCGACGGCGCGGAGAAAATGAGTCTGATGCCGGGATGTGAGTTGCGCGGGGAGATCTTTACCCAACGGGATGGCTGGGTCGGGTGCCGGTTTTTCGGTACGATGGTGGTCAAGGGCCGGTTGGTTCTCTCCCCGTCCGCCGAGGTCCAGGGAGTTCTCGTTGCGGGCAGTATCGACGTTGAGCAAGGCGCTCGTGTGGAGGGCATCTGTTTCGTGGGACCTCACGGGGTTGAGGAATGGAAGAGGTATCTGGAAACGGGTTTATCAGGTTGACGTACCTTTACGCTAGGTGTAGTATAACGCATGAAGCGTCTGTCCATGTCACTTCGAGCGTTCAACGAGATGTTCCCTGATGAGAATGCGGCGCGGGCGTGGTTCGAGAAAGCGCGCTGGCCGCATGGCCCTGAGTGTCCTCGTTGCGGCC
>JAQUAR010000124.1 GCA_028687155.1 Methylacidiphilaceae bacterium
GGCGCAGGAACGACCGCTTGAGCTCGTTCATGGATGCGCCAGCCCGCATCTTGGCAAAGAGGCTCCGCTGCGCCCGCCCGTAGAGTTCCGCATAGGCATCAAGCGACTCCGACTGCTCAGGGAGTAGCGTCAAACGGGTCTGGTAGGTGAAAACCGGGAGCTTACTCATGGATCGCTTCCAGTGCCTTCTTGGCGCGGTTCTTGGCGGATCTCTTCCCGTAAAGATGGTCAACCAGAATGACGCCAACCTTCGGATCACGCAGGAGCCCGATCATGCCTTTCCGATGGCCGTTCATCCCAGAGCCAACTTCCTTGACGGCCTTGACGATCGGAAGCCGCTTGCTTGAGCGCGAACTCGGTCAGACGTGCCAATTGCCGGTCCAGATCCGCTTTTTGATCGGCGCTGGAGACTCGTGCGTATAGGGCCACGCCATTCGGTTGCGCTGCCTCAGCATGCACAATCACCGTTCCCGTCGGCAACTGCTCGACTGGAACTGGCAAGCGTCCCTCCTTCCACATCCGCCAAGCCGTCTTGTAGCAGACGCCCTGCCGCTTGGCCCATACACTCAACTTCACTTGAACAACATGCCATATTCATCTACGTATGACTATATTTTATTTAGCTGTTGCCAACCCCTTAATGCGCGTTACCACGATCACGACCTTTCCGGCGATTGGGCGGGCTACCGTGAATGCCATATCAAACCCGACCTGCTGCTGATCTATCGTAAATCCGATTCCGACACTCTGCGCTTGGCGCGGCTTGGTTCGCACAGCGAGCTTTTCGGCTGACGCCAGCTGCCGCCGTGTCCGTCATACTCGACGACCATGTCTTCCAGGATGGCGACGCGAGCCCCGAGGGCGGTGGAAACCGTGTAGAGAAGGCTGACCATTCCGATCGGTCCTCCGTCTTCCACCGCGAGCAAGATTTCTCCGATCCGCGGATCGGAGAGGATCTCCCGTAAGCCCTGCTCCTGGAGTGCGCCATTCGGCGTAAATTCCTCCTCTTCGGAGAAAAGGATTTCCAGGAGACGGACGAGGACCGGGATGTCATCGCTCGTTGCCATTCTCAGGTTCAAGCCCGTCTTTGAAGCTCGCCCTTCCCGGCCGAACAATTCCGGAGAGAGGTGGCTCGTCTGCTCTTGTCGGCCAGGTTTCGGGTTCGCTTCCGCGAAGGACGCTTGTTCAGGCGCTCCCGCCCTTTGCCCCATTGGCTGTTGGGTGCGAGGGATTTGCCGGAAGCGGCGGTGGGCTCAAGCCTTGGCAAAAAGCGCTTTGACGGCCTTCCGATACGGCGCAAGGAAGGTGGAGATGTCGATTCTGCCCTGGATGATTTCGCGAGCGCCGCCAGCAAGGAGGAACTGCATGTCCGTAAGGCCCAGAGATTGAAACAGGGTGCGAAGCCATGGCACCAGATGGTTGCGAGACGAGTCCAAGGGATCCAGCGGGACGGGAGCGCCGGTGGCGATCAGCACCGTGGCGCGCTTCTTATCGAGGGGTCGAGTCGATTTCGTCAGCGGTGTCACGATCTGATCGACCCAGAGCTTGAACGAGGAGGGCGGACCCCAATTGTGCATCGGCATCCCGATGACATATTCCTCGGCATCGAGCAATTCTGCGACAAGTTCGGTCGAGAGTGCGAGCATCTCGTTTTGACGTTGCGTGAGCGACTCCTTCGGCGTGTAGTTGGCGGCAACCCATTCCGCGTCGATCGTTGGAATCGCGATCGCCGACAGATCTCACGTGGCGACCGTTCCGAGAGGATTGGCCGTGACCCACCCGGCAACGAAGTCCTCGGTGAGTCGGCGTGAAATCGAGCGTTCGTCCATGGGACTTGAGTCGATACGAAGCAGCTTCATCCATTCCCTCCGTTGTTTGTGGGCTTCATCCGCAGGCTCTTGTCACAGAGAGCCGCATTCGCCCATCACTTTTCTGACGGAGATCGATGGGTAATTGTGACCGATGAACGCAGAAGAACGGCTGGCCGAGCGGTTTGAAGCCAGTCGGGGCCGCCTCCGGGCGTTGGCCTACCGGATGCTCGGTTCCTTGGGAGAGGCGGAGGACGCCGTACAGACCTCCTGGCTTCGGCTCGTCCGCGCGGCGGAAACTCCCCAGAACCTGGAAGGATGGCTGACGAGGACGACGGCACGCCTGATCGTCCGGATGGAGGTGATCTGCGACCCCAAGCATCTCCGCAAACTCAGCCTCGCCATGCTTCCATCGCATTCCTAGCCGTGGCAAGCGCACGCGTAATGGCTGACAGGGAGGAGCTCGACAGGAGGGCTCTCCACGAGCGGGTCGAATTCGCGAGCGTAGGGCCGGTAGGCCTGAAGCCAGGAAAGGAGGAGAGCCGCTCTCCGCAAATGCGGCTCTGAGCCTGGACCTTCTCGAGCACGCACGTGTAACTGTAACCTTAGGACTCTGCAAAGGACCATGCTACCCTTCTTCCTTTCCCGTCGGCAGCTGATTGTGAAACCAGCACGGCCTTTAGCTCGCGCTGAGGCCTCCGCGACCGCCGCGCGGGCGTTTGGGCGTTGTTTTGCGTGACCAGTGTTTTGCGAGCAGCGCGACTTGTTCACCGAGCCAGTCGGCATCGATGACGTTGGGATCGAAGTCCTCGGGAATCCATTCTTTAAACTCGGCATGGCGCTCGTGGCCGGGATCGCTGAGGGCTGCGAGTAACTCGGCATAACCCCAAGGGCCACCGACATCTTCGAGTGGACATCGTCCGGCGGCTTTGGTCAGGCGCGGATAGACGACGCCCGGCACAGGATCGGTGAAGCGCTCGATCTTGATCGTGTGCTCCCAGTCGTCGCCAAAATCATAGACATATTTCAGGGTCTTTGTGTCCAGATGCTCGAGCACGTCAATCAGGCGGGCTTTGCGGGCATCGAGCGGTCCCTCATCACCCCAATCCGGATCCGGAACTCCCCATCTGGTATCTTTTACGCGAATCTCATAGAGGTGCGAGTTGTTCCACCCCATCGCCGCTTGGATCGCAAGATGCAGACGATCGAGCCGGATAGAGAGCGGCATTTCGAGACGGCGGCTAACGAGAGGCTTGACCTCATCGAGCGTGATCTTGAGGACGGCAATGTCGGCAGGGCTCATGCTGCCAGTCTACTCCGCTCCTGCTCTGGCGCCCAGTGTGTGACTTCCACCAAGTGCTGCTAGTGGTCGATTCAGAAAACGGAAAAAATCGTACGCTAAGCTTTGCCAGGCATTCGTAGCGGCCAAAACTTGCCTTGCTCGATCTGCTTGTTCTGCCGCCAGATGTAGTCGCCGGTCAGGTTGATCTGTTTCGCTCGGCGGCGGACAGAATGGAGCGTCGGGGCACGCTCAGTCGGGCACACCGCAGGAAACGGACTTTTTAGCACGCTAAGCAGTCGACACCGACCGTTCGCCCCATGATCGACTATAGGTCCGACCGTCCCGAAGCCGTCATTGACCGTCGAGTTCAAAGATTCCGTCGTTCGCTGAACCGAAGTCCGCGCCTGTGCGCGGAAGGCGGCCTTGGCGCTCACCCATACGATGTATCTACTTGTTTATACATGGAGGAGAAAACGGCAGATGTCAAAAACCGCAAAGCTCACCGTGCAGCAGTGGGGAAACAGCCTCGCCGTACGCATACCCGCCGTGGTGGCGCGTTCTGCGCATTTCGCCATCGGGCAGCCCGTGGAGCTCTCGATCGCGGATGGTGGGGTGCTCGTTAAGCGCGCCGGTCGGCAAAGCTGACGCTCGCGCAGAAACTCGCCGCGTTTGATCTCGTCCATCACGGAGGCGAGGTGATGGCGACCCGCCCGGTCGTATCCGAGGTGATGTGATGGCGGCCGGATCGCGGTGGGTCCCGATCCGCCGCGACATGATTTGGATCGATTGTAACCCGCAGGCTGGTCGCGAGATGAAGGACGTGCACCCGTTAGTGGTGCTCTCGCCCAAGGATTTCAATGAGCGCACGGGAATCGTCATCGGCCTATCGATGACGACGGCGTCCTACAATGACACCAACCCATTTGCCACTAAGTTCATCAGTCCCAAGGGAACCGTCAGCTACATTCTTGCGCATCAACCCAACTCATTCGATTGGCGAGCCCGCGCCGCAAAGCGGCAACCCTTGGGGGCAAGTCCCGGCGGAGCCCTTCGCCCTCGCTTGCGAGACATTGAATCAGATCATCGAAATTGGGGCATGAGCAATGGGTGAGGGTGGATCAGATGACGCTGATGTTATTGTCCGCCCGAGCTTCGGGAGACCCGAGCGAACAGAATCGGTCGCCTTCGGCCATTCTGCCCTCTTCGCCTCGTTTGGCGCCAGGCGGCCGGACGACGCCATCGAAAGCATCGCGCAGGCGGGTGATCCTATCTCGCACTCGAGCTCGGGCCAGCGCGGCGAAGAGGCCCAAGACAGAGAACCAAGGTGGAGCAAGGCGAGTTCCGGCCGCTACGAATGCCCGGCGAGGCTTCGCGTATGATTGTTTCCGTTGTCTGAGACGACCCCGCCCTCCTCGCAGGTTGTCGTCATACCGCTCCGGGGGAAGGCATGCGTTCGCCCGCAACTTCGGGGAATGCTCTCGGCGAGGAGGATGGGACGGCGGCTTTCCAGATTGGAACATCCGCTTTGAGCCTTTGGATGAGCTCCTCGGCGATCCGAAAGGCGCTTCCACGCCTCTCGGAAGTCACCTGGAGGTAGAGCGAGGGTTCCCCCGCGGGAACCGTTCCCAGCCGATGAATGAGGATCAGTTCGTGACAGAGTCCGCGCTCCGCCACCTCCTCGGCGATTCGCTCCAGCTCCTTCTGGGCCATCGCCCGGTAGGCCTCATAGTCGAGCGCCGCAATCGGCTTGCCCCCTTCCCAGCCACGAACGACGCCGAAAAATTCGACGACGGCCCCGGATGACCCTTCTAAAGGAAAGGTAATCGAGGGCCGCTCAATGGGCCGGTCGATCAGTGAAACGGTGATCCCCACGATTCACCCTCCGCTGACCGGCGGGAGCACGGCCATCTCGTCCGCCTCTCCGACCGGGTTGTCCCAAGAGCAGTACTCGAGATCCAAGCCGACCCGGACCCCGAAGAGCTTTTCAAAAAATCCGGGAGAGAGCCTTTCGAGGATTTCGTGCGGGGTCTCCTCGGGTCGAACGGGGACGAGGCGCTCCCGAAAACCCAGGAGTTCCCTCGCTTGCGCAAAGGCCAGGAGGCGGATCGTCCTTTCTCCGGAGCTCATCTTTACCCTCCCAAGGCGGTCATCGCTCGCTCGGGCTCGTAGTAGTCCCGGAAAGAGTGTTCGAGCGGCTTCTTGCGCAACGTGTCCAGGAAGGTCTCGCGCAAGCCTTCTCGGTCGATCGCCGGACGCAAAAGAGGCCGTAGATCGACCTCCATCTGGTTGCCAAGGCAAGGCCGAAGCTTCCCATCCGCCGTGAGACGCATCTTGTTGCACTGCTCGCAAAAGTGGAGATCGCTCAGCGCTCCGATAAACCCCACGGTGACTCCGCGCTTTCCCATCCGGAAGTAGCGGGCCGGGCCGAAGCCCAGAGACCGCTCCACGGGCTCGAGCCGGTCGACTTTTTCGAGCTTCCGGCGGACCTCGGATGCCGAAAGAAAATTCTCAGGACGAAGCACCTCTCGAGAAGTCACGGGCATGAGCTCGATGAAGCGGAGAAGGAGGC
>JAQUAR010000125.1 GCA_028687155.1 Methylacidiphilaceae bacterium
GACCGCCTTGCTCGTCTACGAAAAGACCGGGCTTGCGGGAGAGGTTGTTGTATCCCGCGAGGATCTCTCGAGCGCCGGCGAGGTGCAGACCGTCCGCTTGCTGCCGGGAGATCGATTCTTGGTGGCCGATCTCGTCCGAGCCCTGCTCATCAGCTCGAGCAACGAGGCCGCGTTTGCGCTCGCCCGGCATACCTCCGGATCGGTAGGTGCGTTCGTTGCCGAGATGAATGCCCGGGCAGCAGGTTTGGGTTGCAAGAAGACTCATTTCGTCAATCCGAGCGGGGAGACGGAGTCCGGGCATCTGAGCTGCGCCAGCGACCTCTTGCGCATTTTCGAGGCCGTGCTTGCTGTGGAACCCTTACGGAGCATCTGCGCCAGCGAGAGCTATTCCCTCCGCTCCGCCGAAGGGAAGCCCGTACAGTACTTGATGAATACGAATCGACTCCTGGGTCCCTACCCGGGAATGGGTCCCGCCAAGACCGGATGGACGCGGGAGGCCCGGCATACCTATGCCGCCCTTTGCCAGCGAGGAGAACGGAAGGTGGCCCTGATCCTTTTCGATAGCCCCAATAAGTGGGCGGATGCGGTGGCGCTGTTCGACTTCGCCTTCGGCGGGAAAGGCTACACGGGAGATTCGGGGCTTTAGCCGACCACGCCTTGCCCTAAAAGAGTGTCGTAGATGGCCAAATAGTCCCGGGCCATTCGTTCCGCGGTAAACCGCTTTTCGAAGGCGAGCCGAATCTCCTTCCGGGGGAGCTGCGCCGCGAGCGGCACGGCTTTTGCGGCTTCCTCGACGTTTGGAACGAGGAAGCCGGTTGTTCCCGATTCAAGAATTTCCGGAATGGCCCCATAGGGAAAAGCAATCACCGGAGTCCCACAGGCCAACGCCTCGATTGCGGAGAGTCCGAAGGGTTCCGGCCATTGGATCGGGAAGAGCATCGCTACGGCGTCCCCGATCAAGGACTGCTTCTGGTGTTCGATGACCTCCCCGAGGTAATGGACATGCGGGAGAGAGAGAAGGGGACGAACCGCATCGATATACTCGGCGTCATGACGGGGGTCGATCTTTGCCGCGATGAGAAGCTCCAGCCCCGCTCGCCGGGCGATCTCGATGGCCAAGTCAGGACGCTTCTCAGCCGAAATGCGGCCCAGGAAGAGGAGATATCCTCCGTTTCCGCTGCCCAGAGAATAGAGATTCTCGGGCAGGCCGTGAGGAACGGTTCCGGCCCAGTTCGCATGAGGAATACACTGACGCTGCGTTTCCGAAATAGCCACCACAGGCATTTCCGGGAAGCCCTGGAAAAGAAGCATGAGATCCGGCGTATCGAGCCGGAGATGGAGGGTTGTGACCGAGCGGTTGGCCCGGCTGCGGAAAAAGGGAAAGTGAAAACACTCGGTGTGAAAATGGAGAAGGTCGAACTCGGCTTCAGACTGGAGCGCGGCATCAATCTCGAGCAGGAGGTAGGGAAGATAATCTCGGCAACCGGGAATCTTGCGAAGACTTTGGGGGCAGATGGACCGAAGCCGTGCGCGGGTGACCGAATCCCCGCTCGCGAAAAGAGTCACTTTATGGCCGAGGTCGATTAACGCCTCGGTCAAATAGGAGACGACCCGTTCGGTTCCGCCGTAGCCTTCGGGAGGAACCCGCTCTACCGGAGGAGCAATTTGCGCAATTCGCACGGGTCGTCAGGTTGGAAAGGTGTCAGAGCGTTGTCAAGCCGTAGCGTGATTTTTGCGCAAGAGAGGCCTTGCCGGTTGGAGAAAGCTTCTGCCCAACACCGGCGAGTCGGGATCTCTCGGATGGAGTGCTGCATTGTCATCTCCTTTAGCATCCATCAGAGTGACTTTATGGTTGCCATCTCACGCGGCCCTCGGCGAGAAGGTCGACGGAGGAGAGATCCCGCATTCTTCTTTCTTCCTGTTTTGTTGGCTCTGGTCGCCGCGTTCGGTCGGCTGGAACCCGCCGCAGCTCTCGCCGCCTGCGACCGAGCGACGGTCGAGGTGATTCGTAGCGTGCTGCCCGCCGTGGTCTCCATATCGGTCGAAAAAAGGAGCCGCGGGTTTTTTGGACCAAAGCGGAAAATCGAAGGCATGGGAACCGGTCTGGTGGTTTCGAAGGAGGGTGACGTGATCACTTGCGCGCACGTTCTGGGCAAGAGATTGGCCCGAAGGGAGCTGCTCGTCACTTTCTTTGATGGGAGGGTGAGGCTTGCTCACTGGGTCTGTTCGGACCCGGGTGCGGATCTCGCGCTGCTTCGCGTGGAGCGCGGGACGCTGCCGGGCGTCTTTCGCTATAGGAATCTGTCCGAAGGGCAGCTCGGGACGACCGTGCTCGTGCTGGGGTCCGGGATGGGCTATCGGAACACGGTTTCGCGAGGCATCCTGAGTTCGTGTCCGAGGAGGGTGGATCTTCAAGAAGGGGAAGGGCTCTCTCTCCTGCAAGTGGATGCCGCAGTAAACCAAGGGGACAGCGGGGCTCCCGTCCTGGATCTGGACGGAAAGCTGGTTGGACTCTGCTTCGCGAAGGTGGCCGGGCTCTCGGTGGAGGGGGTTGGCCTCGTGATCCCGGGTTGGACCGTAGCGCGGTGGCTCGATCGCCAATTGACCGGAGGCGACCATCGAGCCAGGCCTTCAAAAGGAGTAGACGGTTTCCACCGCCCAGAGGAACGCCGGGCCGCTCGAGATCGGGAAAAGAAGGGCTCCCAACGGGGAAAAGGGAGTCCCATAGACGGCGGCACCCCAGTCCATGCGAAACTCGGTTCGCAGCATCAGATTCTCCCAAATGTCGAAGCTGACGGTCCCCGTGACACTCCAGATGTCCTCAGGCCCCGCGTGGCCGGAAAGGATCTCGTTGGCGCTTCCATGAATCCAGTCGGTGCGAAGGGCAAGGCTCGTGAGGCTGTTCGCCTGATACTTCGCCCAGAGGCTTGCCCCGAGCCAGCTCGCCGATTGCAACGCTCCGCTGCCAAGGGTGCCGACGCCTTCGTAGAATCCGCCCGTCGTCTCCCAGGCAAGCAGCAGCCGGTCGCGTGTCGCCTTGGGAATCCACTCGCCCCAAACATCTCCTAGAAAAAAGGGGGCAGCCCGATTGAGCGGGCTCTCGACAAAGACTCCGGTGCCGGGAGTGGACGGGGAGAGCCCAAAGCCGGGAGGATTTGCCCCATCGGGACCGTAGAGGGCGCTGGCCACCAGGCGGGCGTTTCGCGCCGGCGCGTCGATTCCCGCGGAGGCGAGGAAGAGGTAGGCGGCCGCATTGCCGAGGGTATTGTTGTCCTGTCCGAAAAAGGGGAAGCCCGCCCGCGCCGCGTTGAAGGAGCCGTCGAGAATCCCGAGGGTGGTTTCCACCCAATCGAGAGGTCGATAAACCGCTTCGATGCCGGTGACTATCTCCGGAATCAAGTTGGTGTAGAGATTCCCGTAGGTGAAGTTGAGGTTGGCGGGCCGTTCCATGACCTCGAATCCCAACGGGGGAACGAACTTGCCTACCTTGACGTCGATGGCGTTGCCGACCGGGACGCGAAAGGTGACATAGGCTTCGGCCAGCAGGAAGCTGGAACTGTTCCGGGCGTTGCCGGCCTCCGTCGGGACTCCCAGTCCGGCCAGGTTGTCGGGTCCTCCCATGGAGGCGGCATCCTCTCCGACGAAAACATCCGCCCGAAAGCCGGTTTCCCAGCGATTCTGGTCATCGAGCGGTTTTTCCAAAAGCAAGCGGAGGGCGTTGAGGTTGAATCCGCCTCCGGCGATCCCGTCATCGGCCATTCGCGTGGGGATTCGGGCGTTGGGGGGAAGAAAATTATCGAGGTAGGAGCTATCGAGATAGCCGCTCAATCGGAGACCGGGAGGAGCGGACTGCACCGCGATCCCCCCTTCCTCCAGGGCTTTCTCCAACTCAGCCGCCGGGGACGCGCTGGCAGACGCGGAGACGAGCGGGTCGGAGGAATCCGCCTCCGCCGGAAAGGAGGGGAATAGCTCCAGCAGAGCCAAGGTCGCGAGCAGGCGGGTGCTGAGCGGGAGAGGAGGAAGCCGGAATCGTCTGGTCGTGACGCCAAGCGGGAGGTTCCGGAGGATGGCCGAAAGAGAATGGGGTTGCTTGTCCACCTCTTTTTCCCTAGGAGAGAAACTCCGTCCATCGCCCTGGCCCTCGAGGCAATTGCGAGGCCGTTCTTTCCGAGCGACAGCGGCCAGGAAGAAAAACCTTCTCCATCCTTTCCTTGTTTCGGCCAGAAAAAAGTATTCAATGAGCGGCAATCCAGGAGATGGAGTTGTCTCGTTCTGCAAAGGGGAGGAAGGGCACGCCTTTGAAGATCTGTGACGTGACCCAATTTTATTCGCCGCGGAGTGGGGGGGTGAGGCGCTATCTCGGCGAAAAGCAGGAGTACGTCCGCAGGCAGACGGAGGACGAACATTATCTGATCGTACCCGGAGAACAGACGTCGCATCAGAGTGAAGGGAGGACGCATGTCCTTGCGATCGCTTCCCCGAAAGTCGATCGGACCTCCCGCTATCGCATTCTTTGCAATGTCTCCCTGGTTCGCTCCATTCTCCGCGACATCCGGCCCGACGTCATCGAATCCGGGGATCCCTACCATTTGGCGTGGACGACCTTGCGGGGGGCCAGCGAACTCGGGATTCCCGCCGTCAGTTTCTATCATTCTCACTTTCCCGACGCCTATTTGCGGACAGCCTGCCGCTTCGGCGGGCCCTTCGTCGAGGGGCTTGTCCTTGCCGCGGCCCGGCAATACATCGTCCGCCTCTATTCTCGTTTCCGATACACCTTCGTGCCTTCGATTACCTTGAGGAAGCTTTTGAATGGCTGGGGACTCACCAACACCATCCCGATTCGGCTCGGAGTGGATGCGGAAACCTTCTGCCCCGGTTCCGTCGATCGGGCCTGGCGGGAAGAGCTGGCGATCCCCGAGCAGGCGTTCTTGCTTCTCTACGTAGGGCGACTTGCTCGAGAAAAAAACATTTCGGTCTTGCTGCACGCTTTCCGAGCTCTTCGCGCCTCGCGCCGGCTAGACTACCGGCTCCTGGTGGTCGGCGATGGACCGCTGAGAAAACAGGTGCAGCAGTTACAAGCGGAGACGGATGCGTTGATCTGGCGGCCGTATATCGAGAAGAAGGTCGAGCTGCGAAGATGCTACCGAGCGGCGGATCTTTTCGTTCACCCCGGAGTGGTCGAAACGTTCGGCTTGGTCGCTGTCGAAAGCCAAGCTTGCGGTTGTCCGGTCATCGGCATACGGGGGACGAACATGGATGATCATATCCACGCAGGTCTCGACTTGTGGGCGAGGCGAAACTGCGCCGAGGAATTGGCGAGAGCGATCGAGGAGTCTACCGACAAGGACCTGCGGCAGATCGGTCTTTGTGCTTCGAAGCGGACGAGGGAGATTTACCACTGGCCCAACGTTTTTGCCGAGCTCTGGCGCTATTACCGTTCCGCGATTGACGGGGCGGACCCAACCGATCTGTCGGCGGCTCTTCCCTTGGGAGGCGTTCGGGAGGGATAGCCGGAGCGAAGGAGGAGAGATGGGAGCGGCTGCAGAGGGAAAAGAGACAGGGACCGACGGCGGTACCATTCGTTTTTTTCGTGCGGGCGATCGGGAGGTGGTT
>JAQUAR010000126.1 GCA_028687155.1 Methylacidiphilaceae bacterium
AGGCTACGGCCGGTCCGCGACACGCACGGCTTCTTTCTTTCCCCCTGCTCCTGCGGGTTGGGAAAAAAGATCGGTATACGCCCTCCACGGCACCCCGCTGCGGTATAAGGCGATACGGTCCAAGGTTTCGCGCACGTACTTCCGCGTCTTCGGAAAGTCGATCCGGGAGAGGAAGGCGCGAGCGCTCCTCGGCCGCGCCGGGTCAACCCAGCGAAGGGCGTTGCGTCGCCCCGCATTATATTCGGCAAGAGCAAAGGCGTATGGATGATCGGTATCCTGCCAGTGGCGGAGAGCTCGCGCGAGATACCAGCCACCGACCAGGATATTGATCTGAGGATCGGCGAGCTGCTCGGTCCGAAAGTCCGCGCGCTTCTCGCTCCGCGCCCAGTCGAGCGCGGTCGTCGGCCGCACCTGCATGAGGCCGAGCTCTCCGACACGTCCGACCTTATTGAGGCGAAAGCGGGTCTCTTGCCAGATGACCGCACGGATCAGCAGCGGATCGACGCCATAGCGCTGGCTGGCCACCCGGATCTGCGCGTCATAGCGGCCATCGGTCCGCTCGAGCGAGCTTCGCCAGGCCCAAAAGAGGAGCAGAGAAAGGGAAAGCAGGAGGGCAGCCCACAGAAACGCCCGGCGCACCACCTTATTTTCCGTCTGCCCCCGGGCCAAGCAAGCCTATTGTCCCATCGATCTTGAGAAGCATGCTACAAAAGCTTGCCGCCGCTTGCCACCCGGGAAGAGAATGTGGCTTGAACAATGCAACCCTCCGAGCGCTCCCGCAAAAAGCAGAGTCGTCCCAGCCAAAAGCGCGGAAAGTGGACCGCCGCTTCGGGAAAAGAATCGGCAGCCCTCCCCAGCAAGCCCGAACTGCAAGAGATGGCTAACGAGGCACTCCAAGCCTCGGAAGAAAAGACTGCTCGTACCCGGAAGGTTTCCGCTCGGCCCGCCGCCCCTCGTCGGAAGACTCTGCCTCCCGCTTCGGCAGAGATCCCGCGCAAGATCGCCTTTGTCGCGGCGGAGTGTGCCCCCTTGGCCAAAGTCGGAGGGGTGGGCGATGCGGTAGAGGGACTGGCGCTGGCTCTCGCCCGACGAGGCCACGATGTGCGCGTGATCGTTCCCTTTTATGCCGGAATCGACCGGGAAAAGGCAGCCGCCCGCCTCCTCGGCTCGTGCTGCGTACACATGGGGGCCGGGCAGGAACACTGGATCGCCGTCTGGGAAACCCTTCTCGGAGCCGAGCGGGTTCCCGTCTGGCTCGTCGAATATCAGAGCTATTTTGGTCGATCCGGCGTCTACGACGAGCCGAGCGGAGAGTATGCCGACAATGCCTTCCGATTTGCCCTCTTGTCCAAGTCGGCCCTCGAAATCTGCAAATCCTTGGCATTCATTCCCGATGTCTTTCATCTCCACGACTGGCCTGCCGCCCTCGTGCCGGTCTTTTTGAAAGCCTGGCCCCATCTCCTCTCGCCCTTTGGCCGGACGGCAAGCGTCCTGACCCTGCACAACGTCGGGCACCAAGGGAAGTATGGATCGGTCGTCTTGCCCTATCTCGGCTTGGAGTGGGAGAGATTCCGGCCGGACTTCATCGAGGACCACGGCCAGGTCAACCTGCTCAAGGCGGGCGTGCACGACGCCGATCTTCTCACCACGGTCTCTCCAGCCTACGCCCAAGAGATCCAGGAGACGGTCGGCGGCTGTGGGCTCGCGCCGTTTTTCGCGCGGCGGAAGGCCGATCTTCACGGAATCCTCAACGGCGTCGACGAGGCGCGCTGGGAACCGACCACCGATCCACTCCTTCCTGCGACCTTTTCCGCGCAAGACTTGGCGGGAAAGGCCCGTTGCAAGGAAGCGCTTCAACGCAGGCTGGGCCTACCTGCAAGACCGGACGTACCGCTCTTCGCGATGGTGAGTCGGCTCCACCTCCAGAAAGGCATCCATCTGGTTCGCGACGCGTTGCCTTCGCTTCTTCGCGAGGAGTCGATCCAATGCATTTTCCTAGGAACGGGAGAAGGGGAGTTCGAGGAGTTTCTCCGTCGGCTCGCCCGAGAGTTTCCCGACAAGGTGGCCGCTTCGATCGGATTCTCCGAAGAGCTGAGCCATTGGATCTTTGCGGGAAGCGACTTCTTTCTGATGCCCTCCCTCTATGAGCCCTGCGGCTTGAGCCAGCTCTACGCGATGCGCTACGGCTCGATCCCCGTCGCGCGTGCGACGGGCGGGATCAAGGACACGGTGATCGATCTGGACGATAAGGCACGCAAGGGGACGGGGCTGCTCTTCTTTGAGCCGACGGGAGACGGGGTCGCCTCCGCCTGTCGTCGGGCGATCGAACTCTGGAAAGACTCGCCGTCCACCTTGGCTGCGCTGCGCGCCGAGGGAATGGGAAAGCTCTTCTCCTGGACAGAGACCGCAGGGCAGTACGAAGCGGCCTATGCCGAGGCCCTCCGCCGGCGCAAGGCGGCAGCAGGATCCTCTAGGTGAGGCGGCCAGACTCCCTTGACTGGTCGATGCATCGGTCGTATGTGAGTAGATTCACTTTTTATCTTTAACCTCGGAGTAGGAGACGACGATGCTGACGGTAGGCGACCAACTGCCCAAGTTTACCTTGAAGGCCGTCCAGGGAGGACCGGAAGGCCTGAAGTTCGACACGGCGTTCACGGAGATATCCGACGAAACGCATGGCAGCAAGTGGAAGGTCCTCTTTTTCTGGCCGAAGGACTTCACCTTCGTCTGCCCGACCGAGCTGGTCGGATTCGGCGAACGGATCAAGGAGTTCACCGAGCGCCACGCGGTGCTCTACGGGGTTTCGACGGACAGCGAGTTCGTCCACCTCAACTGGCGGCTCCATCACCCACAACTTAAGGGGCTCCCCTTTCCGATGCTCGCCGACATCAAGCGCGAGCTTTCGTCCGCACTCGGCATTCTGCACAGGGCCGAAGGGGTGGCACTCCGGGCGACCTTCATCGTCGATCCGCACAACGTCATTCGGTTTGTGTCGGTCAACGATCTTTCGGTCGGCCGCAACCCCGGAGAGGTGCTGCGCGTGCTCGACGCCTTGCAGTCGGGGGAGCTCTGCCCTTGCGACTGGAAGAAGGGCGAGGAGTTCGTCCGGCCGGCAGCGTGAGCGGCCGGCAGGCTACAAGAACTCGACGGGATCGACGTCCACGATGAGATCGACGTCCTTCCGGCGCGTTCTAGTCTCCGCCCATTGCTTGAGCACTCGGCCCGCCTCGACCATCCGGTTTGTCTTCAGAAGAAGTTGATAGCGGAAGGCTCCTTGGAGCCGCAGGATCGGGGCGGGGAGGATCTCTCCCCCCTCGGCGAGGCCGTCGAGCCTCCGGCGAACCTCCCCGGCCTCGCTTTCCGCCGCCCGCCGGCAGAGCTCTTCGCTGCGGCTCTTCCAGATCAGGAGGAGAAGACGCGCTGCCGGCGGATAGCCGAACGAAGCACGAAATTCGAGATCCTGCTCGGCAAAGCCGCGATAGTCGTGGTGGCGCGCGAACTGAATCGCAGGATGAACCGGACAGCGGGTTTGGATGTAGACAACGCCCCGCGTCTCCCCGCGCCCGGAGCGCCCCGCGACTTGAAGAAGCTGCTGGAAGGCCCTTTCCGCGGCGCGGAAGTCGGGCATGTGGAGGAGTCCGTCGATCTGCACAACCCCGACCAGGGTGACTCTCGGAAAATGGAGCCCTTTGGCGACCATCTGGGTTCCCACGAGGATGTCGAAGCGGTGCTCGGCAAATGCTCGCAAGGCGTCCGGCAGAGCGCCCTTTTTTGCCATCGAGTCCGAATCCATTCGCAAGACCTTTGCCGACGGAAAAGCCGCTTCGACCGACTCGACGATGCGCTCGGTGCCGGTGCCCAGCGCATCGAAACGTCCGCCAGGGCAGGCGGAACAAGCGATCGGAAAGGGCTCGGAGTGGCCGCAGAAGTGGCAGCGGAGGTTTTCGCCCGCCCGGTGATAGGTCAGAGCAACGCTGCAGTGAGGGCACTCCTTCACGGCACCGCAATCCGAACATTGGAGGACTCGCGCATAACCGCGCCGATTGACATAGAGAATCGCCTGCTCCCGCAACGCCAACCTCTTCGCCAGCTCTTCCTGGAGCTCGGGGGAAAGCCAGGGTCTTTCGGGGGAGGAGGCTCCCACGACCGCTCTGCTCTTCTTCGCCCGTCGACGGAGATCGACGATGCGGACAAGAGGGAGAGGCCGATCCTCGACGCGCACGCGCAACTCGAGCAGACGATATTTTCCCGCGAGGGCATTGGCATAGGACTCCAGAGAAGGACAAGCGGAGCCCAAGAGCACGGGAATGCCTTCCCGGCGAGCGCGCATCACGGCGACGTCTCTGGCGTGATAACGCGGAGTTTCCCCTTGCTTGTAAGCGCTCTCGTGTTCCTCGTCGACAACGATGAGACCGAGTCCCCGCAACGGAGCAAAGACCGCGGAACGCGCGCCCACGACGACTCTTGCCCGTCCGCAGACGATCTCCCGCCACTGGTCATGTCTTTCTCCCGCCGAAAGCCGGCTGTGCCAGAGTGCAACCTTTCCGGGTCGATCGCCGAATCGGCTCTGCACCTGCTCCACGAGTTGCGGGGTCAAGGCGATCTCCGGGACTAGGACCAGGGCGGAGCGGCCCTGGGAGAGGGCCTCTCCCACCGACCGGAGATAGATCTCCGTTTTGCCGCTCCCCGTGACGCCAAAAAGGAGAAAGGGAGAAAACCCGTTTTGTCGAATGGCGGCGCGAACCGCTTCGAACGCCCTCGCCTGGTCTTCGGTCAAGACCGGAAGCTCTCCGGGTCCCAGGGGAACAGTCCCCAACGGGTGCCTCGCCCTCTGCGCCTTCCTCAGCTCGACGAGACCCCGCTCCGCGAGCTTCCTCCAGAGTCGCGGCCCTGTGTCCGTGCTCGCGCAGAGTTCCGTCAACCAACTGGGTCCGAGTTCACGCAGTCGCGCCCAAGCCCGTTTCTCGCGAGGAGAGCAGCCCAGCCGATCCACCGCAACTTCCTCCCACCCAGGCAGGCAATCGACGAGAAGCTGCTCTTTCGTTCGCGCCCGGCGCACCGGCGCAGGCAAGATGCAGGCGAGCGTCGCTGCCAGTGGGGCGCAGTAGTAGCCGGCAACCCACTCGGCCAAGTGGAGGAGCGTGGCCGAAAGATGAAAGGGCTCCGAGGAGATCGCGGAGAGCTCGCGCAGCCCTTCGACGGCGGGCCTCGCTGGGAAGCTGATCACCCACCCGGTCGTCTCGGCACGCCGCAACGGGACCCGGACATGAGCGCCAACCTCGATCTGCTTCACCAGCCTCTCCGGAACGGCGTAATCGAGCAGGCAGTCCCGCTTTCGCTCCAGCAGCACCCGGGCGACCGGACCTCGCCGATCCGAACGAAACTCCTGACCTTCGAAGAGTTGGCTTGCCATGGTCCGGGACCAGCGATCCTATCCTGCGGATGATCTCTCACCAATGTTCTTCACCGGCCTGTCTCACAAAGTTCGTCCCCGAGGGGCGGACCGATGGGCCTGGATGCGAGGCGGGGCGCAGGGT
>JAQUAR010000127.1 GCA_028687155.1 Methylacidiphilaceae bacterium
CTGATGAGCTCTGGCGGCGAGGCGCTGGATCAGCACGTCGCGATTGGGGCAAGAAAGGTGAAAAACATGCAGAATGTCGACGGAGGTGGAGAGTTTCGCGAGCTGATTGACGTTGCGAGGGATTCCGTCGAGCACGAGCAAATCCGACGCGGGGCGGTAGCGGCCCGAGTCGATCATCATCTGAACGTGGCCTTGCCAGACGCGGATCGTTAAATCGTCGGGGACGAGCTGTCCTTGATCCGAGTATTGGCGGGACAGCCTTCCCAAATCGGAGCCGGGATCGAGGGCTCGGAAGAGCTCTCCCGAGGAGAGATGGATAAATCCAGGAATTTGGGCAAGCAGCTGTCCCTGCATCCCCTTTCCGGAACCGGGAGCTCCGAGAAGGAGCAGTGAGCGAAATTTCATCGTCTTATTCCTACGAACCGAATCCTCATCGAGTTGTCTTTGCACGAGCCGACAGACTTCTTGGGAGAAATCTGCCCGAGCCGCGAGGCTACCCCTTTGTCGGCCCGCTCGCAAGACGGCTTGGCAACGGTGGCGAGAATTCGGTAAGTTCGTGGGGATAGCTTCCTATGAATCATCTCTTCTTCGCATCGCCCCTGCCTTTCCCGTCATTCTTTGCTGCGGCATCCGCCCCTCAGCCACCGGCGTTGACGGTCTGGGGGCTTCTCCAGTCCGGGGGATGGGTGATGCTGCCTCTTCTCTTCATCTCAGTGATCGCTCTTTGGCTCATCTTCTACGGTCTGGCGTCGCTTCGTCTGAGTGCGGTCTGGACGCGCGATTTAGAGCGCAGGCTTGAAGCCGTCTTCCAACGGCGCGACCTCTCCCTTCTCGCCGAGCTCGTTCGGAAAAGAAACGAAGGAGTTGCCCGCGTCCTCCGCGAAGCACTTAGCCTCTATCAGCGCTATCCCAATGCGGACGGAGAGGCGGTCCGTTCCGTGGCCCAGGTCGTCGGCAGCGGGATCGCTGCTTCCCTCAACCAGAGAATTCTCTATCTGCTCGACGTCGGGGTGATCTCGCCCATGCTCGGCCTCTTCGGCACGGTGGTAGGCATCTTGCGTTCCTTTGGCTCGATTGCAGCCGACCCATCTCCGATGCGGACGATGCTCCTGGCGGGAGGAGTTTCGCAGGCGTTGATCGCCACAGCGGTGGGTCTGATCGTCGGGATCTCCTCCATGATGTTCTATTCCTTTTTCCGCGGGCGGCTGCAGGGCGTGATCACGGTCTTCGAGGAGCGATCCGCCATTTGGGTCCAGGAGTTGATTCTCCTCCACGGTTCCCACGGCGCGGCTGCGTCGGAGAAGGAACCAGAAAGAGGAGTCGTCCAATCGACATGAATTTCCGAGGCCGGGTACCCACCGAGCAGATCGCGCTGCAGCTGGCGCCGATGATCGATGTGATCCTCTTTCTGCTCTCCTTCTTTCTGCTAACCTGGAACTTGGCTCGGTATGAGGCGGATCTCGACGTCCGGGTCCCTAAGGCGAAACATGGAGAGAGTCCCAAGCGCCTTCCCGGGGAAGTGATTCTCAACATCACCAAAGACGGCAAGGTCACCTTGAATCGGAGAGTGGTCTCTCCTTCCGAGCTGGAAGGAATCCTTCACGGAGTGATCGAACAGTATCCGGACCAGGCGGTGGTGATCCGCGCAGACGAGACGACGAACTATGAGCATGTCGTTCACGTTCTTGATGTCTGCCGGGCGGCGAATGTCTGGAATATCGCGTTTGCCACGGTTCGGCCTGATCTCGCGACCCCGTAGGCTGGACGATGATCCGTTTCGAGGATTGGGCATCCGAGGGGCCGCCGATCAGAAGGAGGGCGCGCGGGAACCGTCTCTCAGCGAAGACCGCATAATGCCGCTTGCGCGGAAGAAAGGGTTGGCCCGAGCGGGCGTGTGCGTTCTGGTCGGCAGGGTGCAAAAGGAAGGTCAGAAGAGATGACGTCGACCAGTGGGATCCGGATGGGCAACCCTGGGGGAAACTTTGGGCTGGGTCGACTGCTTCGCGTTTGCGGCTTCTGCCTCTTGCTTTTCGGACAGGACGAGTCGAGTTGGTCGGTGGCTGCCCAGCAAAATCCTGGCGAACTCGAGCTGATTCCCCAGGCGGAGATGCAGTACGAGCAGGCGGTGGATCTCTATCGCGAGGGGCGGCATTCCGAGGCCCTCCGCCTCTTTTCCGAAGCCTTGCCTTCTCTTGCCGCGACGAAGAAGGAAGAGGCCCTGTTCGATATTGGCGAATGCTATCGCTTCCTTGGGCGTCCGGCAGATGCCATCTCGGTCTACCGGATGCTCACCCAAAACTATCCAAAGAGCCTCTTTGCCCCAGCCGCTTGGTTCTGGGAGGGAAAGTTGCTGATGGAGCGAGAGCATTATGGAGAAGCCATTCCCCCTCTTCAGCTGGCAGTCGAGCATGGGGCGGGAGAGACCGTGGAAGCGGCTCGTTACCTGCTCGCTCTCTGCGACTTTCACGCGGGAAACGAAGCCGCCGGATCCGAACAGCTACGCAAGGTCGCATCCGAAGCATCCCCTTATCGATGGGAGGCCGCTCGTCTGCTCGCGGTTTATCTGGAAAAGAGACGAGACTGGCCGGGCGCTCTCTCCTATTGGCAAACCATCGCCACGCAAGCGAAAGACCCTTCGGTGAAGTGGCAGGCGACGGCTCGGGCGGGTTGGGCAGCCCTGCGCGCCGGAGACGCGAAGAGGGCGGAAGAGTTCTTTGGTCGATGCCTCGGTCCGGATGTCCCTCCCCAATGGCAGAACTTAGCCTCCGAGGGTCAATTCGAAGAGGCACTTTCCCAAAAGCGTTTCGAAGAAGCCTTGACGTTTCTTCAGTCCCATCCAGAGCGCTTTTCCTTGGAACGGAGGGTCGCCTTGCTTGTGCAGTTGGGCAACGCCTGCCTTCAAGCGGGGGAGATGGGCATTGCCTTCCAGGTGTTCGATTTCTGCCTTTCCCTGAATCCGCCGGGTCCGGCGCTGGCCGAAGCGGCCTATGGAAGGCTCGTGGGGTTGGCTGGACTCAATCAGAAGGGAGTTCTGGACGAAGCAAGCGCGTTTCTCGACCGATTCGGCGCCTCTTCGCCTTACGCAGCCCGGGTGCGCTTTATTCAAGCCCAGGCGCTCTCGGCTCGAGGACGCTTTTCGGACGCGATCCCTCTCTGGGAAGAGTGCGTCTCTCAGAAGCCAGAAGGGGTTCCTCGATCGGCGGCGCTCCTGGGCCTGGGTCGAGCCTACTTTGAGTCCGGGCGGTGGAAGGAGGCTGCCGAGACTCTGGAGCGCCTCGGCACGGAAAGTCCCAAGGCCGCGGAGCTCCTGCCTGCACGGATGACAGAGGGAGCGGCTTGGGACAAGGCGGGAGACGTCGCCAAGGCTCTTGGGGCTTGGAAAGAGGCCCTTGCGCTTGCGCCCAGAGGCTCGAAGGAACGGGAAGCCAGCCTGGTCCAGACCGCCTTGCTGGCCCGACAGCTCAAGCAGCCCAAGGAGATGGAGCAGTCTTTCCGGTCTCTGGTGGACGAATATCCAAAGGCCAAGCTTCGACCCCTTGGCTGTCTGTTGCTTGGCCAAGCGGAGCTCGGAGAAAAGAGATACGCCGAGGCGCAAAAGCATCTTCTGGAGGCGAGGGAAGAAGAGCCGACCCAATTCTTCGGTCCCGCCACGAGCATGCTGGTCTGGGTCGCCTATGGCGAAAAGAATCCGGAAATGATGGAACGCTTTCTCGGAGAGCTGGAGGAAAAGGCTCCGGAGTCGGCCGCGCAGCTTCCCGCCGCTCTCTACTATTGGGCCGGGCTCTCATGGGCCAAGGAGAACCGGCTGATTCTGGCGAAGAACGCCCTGCAAAAGGCCAGTTCGCGATCCGATGCCGGCCCCTATCTGGCATCCATATACTGGCAGCTAGCCGAAATCGAGCGGAAGCTGCACGAATGGCCGGGTGCGGTTCACTGCTATCGGGAATTCCGCAAGCTCGATCCGAACGGAGCAGACAACAGCCCGGTGCTCTTGGGATTCGCGGAAGCCGAGACCGGAGCCGAAGAGTACGCTTCGGCACAGAAGCATTTGGAGCAAGTGCTCCTTCAAGAACCCGAGGGCCGACGAAACGCCGAAGCGCGCATGCTCCTCGGGAACCTCTATTGGGCGCAAAAAAACTATGCGGAAGCCGCCAAGACCTATAGTACCCTCAGCTTGATCTACCAGGATAACGAAATTACCCCGCGCGCCATGGAAAAGGCCGCCTCGAGCTTCGCTCGGTCTGGGGATGAGCAACAGGCGGCCAATTGGCGGAAACTTCTGAGGGAAAAGTACCCGGATTTCAAACCAGATGCCTGAGCCCCTAGTCCTCTCCCGAGAGCATCGAGGACGTCTCGCTCTGACGGCGCTCCTGCTCTCCCTTGTCGTTCATGGCGTGATCCTGGGCGTGGTCGGCCCCCTTCGCGTGCGAGGGCGCATGGTGCTCGCTTCCCAGGCAAAAGAGATGACCAGGACCTTTCATTTGGGCCGGGCGGAGCTGCCGAACTCTCTTTTCCAGGCTCGCGCCCAATCGAGCGTCCCGACGACCGCACCGGTCCCCGATCTGGAGGCTCCCCAAGAGGTGAAGGGGGCGGAGGCGATCGTGCAAAAGCTGGCCCAGGAAAATCCGGTTCGAGTCCCGCTGCCGGAGGCAACTCCTGGAGGTGCACCGGAAGTGGCGGTGCTCACACCGACACCGCCCAGCGAGACGAGCCCCTATGTTCCGGATATGCGGGCCGAGTTGGAAAACGCGACTTCCCAAACCAACGTCGGTCCCGCCGTCCTAGGTGCTCCGAATGATGCGATCGTTCTCCCTTCGGGGGTTGGGCGGAATCCACAGCCGGGCGCGAGTGCCGCCGGGCAGGCCGGCACCCATCCGGAAGAGGCGGCCGGGGGAGCAGGACTGCCCGGTGCGGATGACGTCCAGAGTCAGTTTCGAGCCGCCGCGAACTTCGATCCTCGCATTCCACAGCCAATCATGGTGCGGCTGCCCAGCGATATTTTGTTTGATTTCGACTCCTACCACTTACGCCCGGATGCGGAACCCCTTCTGGCGCAAGTGGCAGAAATTCTGAAGCGCTACGGCCGGGCCGATGTGGAGATCGGCGGACACACCGATACGTTTGGGGATGACCAATATAACCTGAAATTGAGTCAAGAACGGGCCGAATCGGTGCAGCGCTGGTTTCAAGAACGCTTGCCGGGCGATCAGCTCTCGTTCCATTCCACCGGGCACGGCCGCCGCCGGCCGATCGTCAATCCGCGAGGAACGATCGACGAGCAAGCAAAGAATCGGCGGGTCGAAATCGTGATTCGAGCGCTCTCCCGATGAAAAGCCGCCGGCAGCCGATGAGACGAGACGGACGAGTCGTCTGAAGGCGGGGCAACGAGAGATCGCTTCCTCGCATCCGGATCAAGCGCGCGAAGCCGCCTCCAATTGGGCCTGAATCG
>JAQUAR010000128.1 GCA_028687155.1 Methylacidiphilaceae bacterium
GTAGTGGGGCAAAGTGGCTGACAACGGGGGGGAATAGGTCCCCGATGAACGCAAATTATACCGACACCTTCGAGCATGCCTTCGATGACAAGGGACGGATAACAATACCCTCCGAATGGCGGCAGGAGGGCTACGAGGCACGGCTTTTTGCTTTCCCTTCCCGATCGAGCTGTCTGAAGGTCTATCCAGAGAGCTGGCTTGCCCGGCTCCAGGAACGAGTCGGCAACCTTTCCTTTCAGGACCCTTCGCGCCAGCAGGTGGAGGCTTTGGCGCGCATTGCCCAGATGGTTGGCTGGGATCAGCAGGGAAGAATCGGTGTGAAGGAGCGGTTGCGAAAGCAGGCGGCTTTGCGGAGGGAAGCGGTGCTGGCGGGCTGCTTTGATCACTTTGAAATCTGGAGTGCAGAGGCCTGGCGGGCGCTTCAGCCTGGACCCGCAACCTTGGAAGACGTGATGGAGAAGATGGGCTTGTGATGGGGGGTAGAGAGAGCGGGGAAACGAGGAAGGAAGATGGGCAATTCAATTTCGGCCGAGGGAGCAATGGACGGACCGCAGCATGAGCCGGTCTTGCTTCGCGAGCTACTGGAGGCGGCCGCCCCGAGGGAAGGGGAACGCTGGATCGACGGCACCTTCGGGTTTGGGGGCCATGCCGCCGCCTTGCTCGAGCGGGGCGCGCGGGTCCTGGCGATGGACCGCGATCCGGAGGCCGAGCAGAGGGCGGCTCTCCTGCAAGAGGCGTGGGGCGAGCAGCTTTGCTTTGTTCAGGGGAATTTTGCCGAAATGGAGCTGGCGGCCTCCGGGATTGGTTGGGGCGCTGTCGATGGCGTGCTTCTGGACCTCGGGATCTCTTCCGGGCAATTGGATGATCCCTCGCGAGGGTTCAGCTTCCGTTGGGATGCTCCGCTCGATATGCGCATGAATCCAACGGGTCCGGTGACGGCTGGGGATCTTCTGCAAGAGCTCGGAGAAGAAGATCTGGCCAAGCTCTTCGCCCTTGTCGCTCGGCCCGGCGAAAGCCGGCGATTGGCCCGGGCGGTCCTGCGCGCCAGAGAGCGGGGGCGCTTGCAGACGACGAGGGACTTCGTTGCGGCCATTGGGGCGGCTCGACCATCGGGCAGACGCATCCATCCCGCGACGCGGCCTTTCATGGCACTGCGGATGGCGGTCAATGACGAGTTGGGCTCGCTGGAGAAAGCGTTGCCGGCCTCGCTGCGTCTGCTTTCCTCCGGTGGCCGTCTGGCGGTCATCAGCTTCCACTCGGAGGAGGATCGCCGCGTGAAGCAGTTCCTTCGGGAGCATCTGTTGCGGAGACCGGCGGCTGCGTCCAGGGCGGAGGAGGGATCTCAACTTGAGGAGGGCTTCGTGCGCCGGGCGCGGTTTCTTCCGTCGAACGAGGAGAGACTGCGCAATCCTCGATCCCGAAGCGCGCGTTTGCGAGTGGGTTGGAAGGGGACCAGGGAGGATTTATGAGCGGAAACCAGGTACGACATCTTGAGGCATTCCCGTTGCGCACGCTCGGAGGATGGATCGTGGCAGTTCTTTTCCTCGCGGGAGTCGGGATTGCGTTCCTCTCCTTCAAGAATCGAGTTGCTCGTCTTTCCATGGACGTGGCTCATTCGGAAAAGGAGCTCGTTCAGTGGAAAAAGAGGAACATGCGGGTGCAAGTAGGTATCGCCCGTGCGAGTTCCGCCGTGGAGCTGGAGAGAAGAATTGCCGCCTGGCATCTCGGGCTGGTCAAGACAGGCGAGCTGGAAGTGGTTCGCATGGAAGAAGGGAAACGTCCTGACGTTCTTGCGGGAACGACAGGGCGGGAACGACGGCGGCTGCCGTGAAAACTCGCCAACGATCGCTCTGGATACTGGTCTTTCTCGCCTTCGGCTTCACGGTCGTTTCCCACCGGCTGGTCGAACTTCAGCTCGTCGAGCATCCCAAGTATGCCCGACTGGCGATGCTCAACCACTGTGCGCGAATCGACCTGCCGGCTCATCGGGGGATGATCGTCGACGTTCATGGGACCCCGCTCGCGCAGAGCCAAGCCGTCTATGAGGTTCGGCTCGATGGGAAAAATCTTCTCGATCCCACTCGTGCGCTCCCCAAGCTCGAAAGCCTGCTCGGTCTAGGGCCGGGAGCTCTCTCGGGCAGCTTCCGGCGCAGCGAGAGGTATCGCTTGCTGGCCAAGAAGGTCTCCGAAGATCTCGTCCAGAAGCTCACCACCTTTGAGCAGGAACAGCTGCGAGAGTGGCGCACGAGCGGGAAGAGCCCGGAACCCTTCCTTCTCTTCCGCGAGGAGTTTGTCCGCGTCTATCCCAACGGGCCGGAGGGTGCCGCTGTGGTTGGCCTGCTGGACGGGGAGGGAAAGGGTGTCGCGGGAGTCGAGCGGGCTTTCGACCGGCAGCTGCGCGGCGTGCCGGGAGAGCGTTGGATCGAAAAGGATGTCTTGGGAAGGGAGATTCCGGTATACCGCGGCTTTAATGCCGCGCCCGTGGATGGCGGGACGGTGCGCCTGACCCTCGATTTGACGATCCAACACATCCTGGAAAAGGGGCTGGACGATCTCGATCGGGAATTTCGGCCGAAGGCGATCTGTTCCATCGTGATGCGGCCTTCGACAGGAGAGGTTCTTGGCATGGCTGTCCGGCCCACGTTCGATCCGAACGACGGCGAGCATGTGCGCCCGGAGCAGCTGCGCAACC
This sequence comes from Methylacidiphilaceae bacterium, assembly GCA_028687155.1. Lineage (GTDB taxonomy): Bacteria > Verrucomicrobiota > Verrucomicrobiia > Methylacidiphilales > Methylacidiphilaceae > Methylacidimicrobium. The sequence goes on from JAQUAR010000128.1 coordinate 2,693, forward strand.
GGTGCTTGACCGATCCCATGGAGCCGGGCTCGATCTTCAAGATCGTCACTCTTGGGGCTGCTTTGCAGGAAAGGCAGGTATCCCTCGATACGCCGATCAACTGCGAAAATGGCTCCTTCTCTTACGCCGGATATCTTTTGCACGATAGCCATCCGTACGGGGTGCTGACCGTCCGGGAAGTGACAGCCAAGTCGAGCAACATTGGATTCGCCAAGCTGGGCATCGGCTTGGGAGCGGCCCGCCTCTATCGATTCGCTCGCGCCTTTGGGATTGGCTCCGCATCCGGGATCTTGCCATGGCAAGGAGAGTCGGCGGGGCTTCTCCGCGCTCCCTGGCAGTGGTCGAAGCTTTCGATCAGCCGGATCCCGATGGGGCAGGAGGTGATGGTCACTCCGATCCAGATGGCCCAGGCGATGTCGGTCATCGCCAACGGAGGCTTGTTCATGAAGCCTATGCTGGTCCGAGGATGGGTGTCGCCGGAAGGCCGGTCCCTCTCCTACGTAGCCCCGGAACAGGTTCGCCGCGTGATTTCGGAGAAGACGGCGCGATGGGCTTCTCTTGCGCTCGCCAGTGTGGTTGCCAAGGGTGGCACCGGAACGAAAGCGGCCGTGCCCGGATTTACGGTAGCCGGAAAGACCGGGACCGCACAAAAGGCGGTCGGGGGAAGCTACGGGCACGGTCGATACATTTCTTCTTTCATCGGATATTTGCCGGAGGAAGATCCTCAATTTGTGCTTCTCATCATGGTGGATGAGCCAAAGGGAGCGCACTACTACGGCGGGGAGGTCGCCGCTCCCGCCTTCAGTACCATGGCCGCGCAGATTGCGGAAGCTTTGGGCGTCGTGCCAAGGAGCGCTCCGGCTCGGGCCGCGCACGTGGGAGCGTTGTGACGCTTCGGGATCTTTTGGTCGCTGTTGAGCCTTGCGAGGTAGCGGGGAAGGCCGATCCCTTGGTCTCGGGGCTCTGCTACGATTCGCGCGCCGCCAAGCCGGGAGACGTCTTTTTCGCCTGGCAGGGCACCAGGTCCGATGGCCACCAGTTCCTTCCAGACGTCATCCAGAAGGGAGTGGCGGCCATCGTTGGGGAGAGGGCCTTGGGGACGCCTCCCCCGCAGATCCCTTACGTTCGAGTCGTCGGCGCCCGCGAGGCCTTGGCTCGGATGGCGGACCTTTTCTATGGGCATCCGAGTGCTTCCCTGGATCTAGTCGGGATTACGGGAACCAACGGGAAGACGACGACGGCGTTTCTCGTCCACCACGTCCTCGAGAGGGCAGGGCGCAAGGCGGGCCTCATCGGCACGGTGAGATACCAGGTGGGAGAATCCGTTCTGCCCGCGCGGAGAACGACGCCCGAAGGGAGCGACTTGCAGGAGCTGCTCGCCCGAATGCGCGAGGGCGGCTGCCGCGCTGCCGTGCTCGAAGTCTCCTCTCACGCCCTGGCGCAAGGGAGGGTTGCGGGACTAGCCTTTGCCATCGGGATCTTTACCAACCTGACTTCGGATCATCTCGATTTTCATGGTAGCGTCGAGGGCTATCGAGCCGCAAAGACCTTGCTCTTCGAGCGGCTCGCCGCTTCCCCAAAGCCGGCTGCCGCCGTGGTCAACGCCGACGATCCGGCTTGGAGGGCGCTGGGTTCGGCATTTCGAAGGCCGGAGAGGGTTTTCTTCTATAGCGCTTTGGGGGCGTCTGGGGCCGAGTTTCGAGCCGAGGGGGTGCGTCGGGACTCTTCGGGAAGCTCCTTTCTCTTGTTCTATCCGGGGGGATCGCTTCCGGTCAGGATCCCTTTGCTGGGATCCTTCAACGTCGAGAACGCCCTCGGGGCATTTGCCGCCTCCTTCGCTCTTGGCATCTCCCCCCAGGAGATCGCAAGAGCGCTGGAGGTCTTTCCCGGGGTGCCGGGCAGGATGGAGCGCTTTTGCTCCTCGGACGGAGTCGTCGCCGTGGTGGATTACGCTCATACGGAGGATGCGCTGCGTAAAACGTTGCTGGCGCTTCGGGAGCTGGCGCCGAAGCGGTTGTGGATCGTCGTCGGTTGCGGAGGGGATCGCGACCGGACGAAGCGACCGAGGATGGCGGCTGCCGCTTGCGCGCTTTCGGATCGGGTCGTCTTCACTGCCGATAATCCGCGAAACGAATCGATGGACCAGATCTTCGCGGACATGGCGAAAGGCGTGCCGGAGGGAGTCCGCCCTGCCTGGATTCCGGACCGTTTTCAGGCGATCGAACATGCGTTGCGGGAAGCCGAAGGGGGCGACCTGGTGTGTGTAGCCGGCAAGGGACATGAAACGACCCAGGAAGTGCAAGGAACTTTTCTCTCCTTCGACGACCGGAGCGCCGTAAGCAAGCTGTTAGCGGGGAGAGCATAGAGCAATATGGAACCCTGTTCTCTCGGGAAGATCGAGGAGTGGAGCGGCGGATCCCGAAAGCGGGGGGACGCCGGGCTGATGCTCTCTCGCGTGCATACCGATTCGAGGACTCTTCAGCCCGGCGACTGCTTCTGGGCTCTTTCCGGGGCGAACTTCGATGGTCACGATTTCGTCGAGGAAGCCTTCCGTCGCGGGGCAAGAGCCGCCGTTGTCGGGCGCTCCCTGGAGCATCTCTCCCTTCCCGCCCATGCCGGCCTGGTCGAGGTGGCGGACACCCTTGCCGCCCTGCAGCAGTTTGCGCATGAGTATCGCCGGACTCTCCCAGCGAAAATTGTCGCGGTGAGCGGAAGCAGTGGGAAAACGACGACCAAGGAGTTGATCTTGAGCGTC
>JAQUAR010000129.1 GCA_028687155.1 Methylacidiphilaceae bacterium
GATACCGGTGGGGTCCGCTTCCTGGCAGCGTGAGCAGCCGCGGCAGATTGTGAGGAACCTGGACGATCTCGAAACCCGCCAGATGAGCCGACACCGGCCGGCGGAGCGTGACGATCAAGTTGAAGCTCTTGTTCGTCACCTGCGGAAAGGGATGGCTCGGGTCGACGGCCAGCGGGGTCAGCACGGGCAGGATCTCGTCGGTGAAGTATCGCTCCGCCCACTCCCGCTCCTCGGCCGTCAGATCATTCCTTTGACAGACGAGGATGCCGTTTTTTCTCAGGAGCGGCTCGACCTCCTGCCGCCAGATCTCGTACTGGCGGGCAACGAGCTGATGCGCCCGCCTTTGAATCGCCTCGAAGACCTCCTGCGGGCTCAATCCGTCGGGTCCTTCCTGATCGCTCTGGTTTTCCACCTGCTGCTTGATCCCGGCCACCCGGATCTCGAAGAACTCGTCCAAGTTCGAGCTGAAGATGCAAAGGAAGCGGAGCCGTTCGAGGAGCGGCTGCGAAGCATCCGCCGCTTCCTCCAGCACCCGGGCGTTGAACTCGAGCCAGGAGAGTTCCCGATTGATGTAGTAGGCGGGGTTGGCGAGATCGAGAGTCATCCGCAAGTTTAGAGTAAAGCACGAGTTGGGCCGTCCGCCGACCGAAATCTCGACCTGCCGGAAGCCGAATGGGGCGGCGTCCAGGATAAGGAGAGTGCACGGACGCGGGGGAGAGAGCGCCCGAGCATTGACAGCGGGAGGGGACGGCGGTAAGCGCAAAGGAGAGCGATGAATCTATTTGAGCAGGAATCGGCGGATGCCTGGTGCAAGGCTATCGGAGAGAGCGAGGACTTTCAAAGAGAGGGGCGCGATTGGAAGACCCATCTGGGCCTGATCTCCGGAGCCAAGGGGATTCTGCTGGAGCTGGAGGGCGGAAGCTGCCGCTCGGCGAAGCTGCTTCCGGCCGAGGAGACGATCCGAGATGCCGACACCGCCTTTTGCTCAAGCGAGGAGACTTGGCGTGCGCTCATCGAAGGCCGGGAAAGTATCGCGTCCGCCGTCATGGGCGGCAAGGTTCAGGTCTCCAAGGGGAACCTCCTTGCTCTCGCGGAGTATGCGTCCGCCGCCCGCTCTCTGCTCGAAGCCGCCCGGAAGGCGTCCGGTAGCTTGGGAAAGGCCTGAGGGGAGCGCGGGCGCCCGTTTCCCGGCTCCTCCTCCGTCGTTACCGAAAATCGTGGGAGCACGGCTCGGGCAGTCCGTGCGAAGGAAGAGCGGCGATCTTCTCCCCTCGGATCTGGATCGGGCCGTGGACATTCTCGAGGATTCCCTCGACCAGGAGAAAGGGCTCCAGGGAGATCAGGAGCCGGTTCGCTTCGAAGAGATCGGGGGCGACGATCACGTTCGCGATCCCCGTCTCGTCCTCCAGGGAGAGGAAGAGGAATCCTTTGGCCGTTCCTGGCCGCTGACGGCAGATTACGGCTCCCGCTACCCGCACGCGCACTCCCCGCGGGAGGCCACGAAGGGCGGCGGCCTCCTGGGCGCCGGGCACCTTCCGGCGCAGGTAGGCCATCGGATGAGAGCCCAGGGTGATCCCCGCTCCCGCGTAGTCCGCCTGCAGCCGTTCGGCAGGCGTCATGGGGGAGAGGGGGGAAGGAGCTTTCTCCTGGCGAGGGAGGAGTTCCTCAAAAACCATGGGTCGCTCGATCTGCCAGAGAGCCTCCCGCCGGTGGGAAGCGAGCCCTTGGAAGGCGCCCAAGGAAGCCAGGAGCCGAAGCTCTCTTCGGCTCATCGGCACCCGGCGCTGGAACTCCTCGAGCGAGGCGAAGGGGGTCTCCGTCCGCGCGGAGAGAAGCCGAGTGCGCGCCCCTCCGGTCAGCCCCCGCGCCAAGCAGAGACCCAGGCGGACCGCGCCCTCCTCCTCGATTGTGCAGGAGTCTTCGGAAACGAGAACCGAGATCGGCCGGAAGCGGATGCCCCTCCGCTTTCCTTCTTGGATCAAGGTGGCTGGAGAATAAAAGCCCATCGGCTGGTGGTTGAGGAGTGCCGCGTAGAACTCGGGGCCATGGTGCGCTTTCAGGTAGGCGCTCGCATAGGCGAGGCCCGCCCAACTGATCGCATGCGATTCGGGAAAGCCGTAGAGAGAAAAAGAGGAGAGCGAGCGGACCACCCAGGCGATGGTCGGAGGAGGGATGCCTCGCTCCCGCATGGCCCGGTTGAGATGGTCGAGCGCCCGCTCCATTCTCTGGGGATCCCGGCGAAACCCGAGCGCCCGCCGCAACTCCTCGGCTTGGGCTGCCGAGAAACCGCCGAGCACCATCGCGATTTGAAGCGCCTGCTCCTGGAAGAGAACGATTCCCAAGGTCCGCTCCAGAATCGGCGCCAGCCTCGGGTCGGGATAGGTCACCGGCTCCCGGCCGCTGCGGCGGGCTAGATAAGTTCCGATCAATCCTCCGTGGATCGGTCCCGGACGGACGATGGCTACTTGAACCACCAGGTCGTAAAAGCAGCGGGGGCGCAGCCGGGGGAGGATCGCCATCTGGGCGCGGCTCTCCACTTGAAAGACCCCGATGGTCTCCACCCGCTGCAAGAGGGCAAAGGTCGCGGGATCGTCCTTGGGCAGGAGGGAGAGCTCGACCGGATGCCCTCGAGTCCGGCAGCGCGCAAGCGCCTCTTGCAGCACGGCGATCATTCCCAGCCCCAGGAGGTCGATCTTCACCATCCCGAGCTCCTCGCAATCGTCCTTGTCCCATTGGAGGACCGAGCGGCCCGGCATGGCGGCGTTTTCCAAGGGGACGATCCGGTCAAGCTCCCCTTGGGCGATCACCATGCCTCCGGGATGCTGGCCGAGGTGGCGCGGCAGGCCGAGGAGCTTTGGGTAGAGCCGTAAAAAGGCCGCCTGTCGGGGATCGGCGGGGGAGAGCCCGCTCTGCCTCCCATGCTCTTGCCAGCAGAGCGTGTGGGGATAGTCCCCACCAGGGAAGAGGGCGGAGAAGCGATCCAGGATCTCCTTGGGCAGGGAGAGAACCTTGCCCAAATCCCGGGCGGCACTCCGCCCTTGGAAGCAGATGACACTCGCCGTCATGGCCGCCCCCCGGCGCCCGTAGCGGCGGTAGACCTCCTGGATCACCCGCTCCCGGGCCTCCCCGCTCGGCAGATCGAGATCGATGTCGGGCCAGCCTTTCCTCCCCTCGCTCAAGAACCGCTCGAAGAGCAGGCGGCTGCCGACGGGATCGACCGACGTGATCCCCAAGCTGTAGCAGACCGCACTATTGGCCGCACTGCCCCGGCCCTGCGCGAGCATCCCCTCATTCGTGCACCAGCGAACCAGGTCCCAGACGATCAGGAAATAGCCGGCGAAGCCGAGCTTCCGGATCACGCCAAGCTCATGACCAAGCTGCCGGCGAACCGCCGGGGAGAGGGAGCCGTAGCGCTGCCTTGCCCCGGCCCACGCCGCTCTCTCCAAGAAAGCATCTTCGCTCTCCCCCGTGGGGGTGGCATACCGCGGGAAGGAGTAGCCCAAATCCTCCAAGGAAAAGGCGATTCGGGAGGCGATCCGCCCGGTCGCCTCGATCGCTTCGGGAAGATCGGCAAAGAGCGCTTCCATCTCCCGGGAAGCGCGGAGATGCCGCCGGTCATTCGGGGAAAGAAGCGCCCCGGCCGCATCGAGAGTGGTGTGAGCCCGCAGGCAGTGGAAGACGTCGAGCAGGGGACGCTCCTCGGCCTTCGCGTAGAGAACCCCTCCCGTCGCCGCCACGGGAAGGGCGAGTTCTCGGGCAACCGAGCAGAGCGTCCGGTTGCGGAAGCGATCCCCTCGGAGCCCGTTTCGTTGCAACTCGACAAAGAGCCGCTCCCGGCCGAAGAGACGAAGGAGCCGCTTGGCTGGCTCCCCAGGGGATTGACCCCGGGCCAGCGCACGCAGGAGCGGCCCTTCCTCGTCCCCAGTCAAGGCCAGAAGGCCGGGAGCATGGTCGCCCAGCTCCTCCCACCGGATCACCGCTTCCCCTTTAGGGCTGCGGAGCTTGGCTTCGGAGAGAAGCCGGCAGAGGTTCTGGTAGCCCTCGCGCGTTTCCACCAGGACGGGCAGGATCGACCCGTCGTCCAAGGAGAGTTCCGCCCCGACCAGTGCCCGGAGGCCGGCTTCCCGTGCTGCGGCATGGAAGCGGGGGATCCCGTAGACCCCGTCCCGGTCGCAAAGCGCAAGCCCGGGCAGGCCTAGCCGGGCCGCCTCCCGGGCCAGCTCTTCCGGCCAGGAAGCCCCCCGTAGGAAGCTGAAGGCGCTCCGGGCGTGGAGCTCGACGTAGGAAAACCGGCGGTGCATTGCGGAGGGAGACCTCCTCTTAGGATAGATTCACATGTATAATATTCAATCCTTTGATTCCCTGGCGGATGTCTCTCCGGCCGGATAACCCATTCCGCTGCTGCAGGCGCATCGCTCTCCAATGGGCTTTGCGTCCTTGCGCCAGGGCTGTTTATCGTCGGTAAGCGTGAGGAAGAACATGGTTGTTGTGGCGGTTTTCCGCTTGCGTCTCTTCTGGCGCAGGATGATCGTCCTCCATGACGATGCAGAAGCTGTACGACCGCGACTTCTACGCTTGGAGCAGGGAGACGGCACAGCTCCTGCGCCAGCGCCGCTTCGGCGAGTTGGATCTCGAGAACCTGATCGAGGAGGTAGAGGCCTTGGCACGGAGAGAGCGCAGAGAACTCAAGAATCGGCTTGGAATCTTGATGCAACATCTTCTCTACATTGCCTACCTGACCAGACCTTCGCAGAGAGAGTGGTGGGGCTGGGACGATGCGGTCAGGGAGCGGCGTCGCGAGTTGGCACTGCTTTTGGAAGACAACCCAAGCCTGAAACAGAGGTTAGACGAGACGGCAGTGAAAGCGTATAGCGGCATCCGAGACCTAGTTGTCGACAAGTCTCGGAAGATGTGCCGGGAACGGGATATCGATTGGACTGTGGACAATGACGATCTGCCACAGAGATGTCCTTGGACGATCGGGGAGCTATTGACTCAAGGCCTTTATTTCACGCACGCCGAGCTCGCCCGGCGCATGGATCTCCCACCTTCCGAAGCTAGGCTGCATTGAAGTTTCTTCGATTTTGCGGGCAGGGGTTTTGGGGCAGAGAAAGGAAACCCCGGCGCAACGCCAGCCAGATCGCTCCAGACACCAGAGACCATCTCGGCTCTACCGGGATTGCTTCCGCTCTTCTTTCCCGAGGTGCAACGCCTGCCGGATCTTCGGCATCTCCAGGGAGAACTCCGGCAGGAGCGGAGTCCTCAAGGTCTCCTTGAAGGTCTGGAGGGCGACCGGCTTTTCCGCGTCTTCCGAAAAGCGGTAAATTCGGATCGTCTCCTCCCGCCGGTCGAAAATCCAGTATTCCCGAACTCCCGCCATGCGGTAGATCTCCACTT
>JAQUAR010000130.1 GCA_028687155.1 Methylacidiphilaceae bacterium
CTCCGTCGAGAAACCGGATACTGCCGGATGATTTCGTCCGCCTTCCGCTCGAACTCGGCTCCTGGAGCCTCCGTCCCAGGAAGCAGGGGTTGATCGGGTCCTACCATGCCAACTCGTCCTCCCGCATTATCGATCGCACTCGCCCATGACGAAATCGAGACTGCCCAGAATGGCCACGACATCCGCAATCAGATGTCCGGGTAGCAGTTTCGGCAAGACGCTCAAGCTCATGAAGCTCGGTGCACGGATCTTCAGCCGGTAAGGCACCCCGCCTCCCTTGCTGAGGATGTAAAACCCAAGCTCGCCCTTCGGGTTTTCCGCGCCGAAGTAGACCTCTCCTGGTGGGGCGGTGATTCCTTCGGTCACGATCATGAAATGTTGAATCAGCTCCTCCATCTTGGTGAGGACGGTCGCCTTCGCCGGATCGTAGCTCCGAACGTCGTCGACGCAGACCGGTCCGTCCGGAATCCGGGACAGCGCCTGCTGCAGGATCCGCCGGCTCTGGCGCATCTCCTCCACGCGGGCGACGAAGCGATCATAACAGTCGCCCGTGCTCCCGAGAACCATATCAAAGTCATATTGTTCGTAGCCGAGGTAGGGAGTCTTCTTGCGCAGATCGAGTTCTACCCCGGAGGCGCGGAGGTTCGGGCCGCTCAGCCCGTAGTCGAGCGCATCGTCTGGCGGGATGATGCCGATCCCCTTCGTCCGATCGACAAAAATGCGGTTGCGGCAGAGCAGCTTGTCGAGCTCGTCGACCCGTGCGCCAAATTGATCCACGAAGGCCATCGCCCGATCGACCCAACCCGCGGGCAGATCCCGGGCGACACCGCCAACCCGGGTATAAGTCGTGGTGAATCGGGCACCCGTCAACTCCTCGATCAGCGAGTAGATCTTTTCCCGTTCGGTAAAGATGTAGAGAAAGACCGAAATCGCCCCGCAATCCATTGCAAAGGCCCCCACTCCCAGAAGATGGGAGGAGATTCGAGCCAGTTCGCAGCAGATGACCCGAATCGCCTGGCAGCGGGGCGGAACCGTCCAGCCCATCAACTTTTCCACGGCGCAGGCGTAGGCAACGTTGTTCGCCAGCGGAGCCAGGTAGTCGAGGCGGTCGGTATAGGGAATGAACTGATTGTACTGCATGTTCTCGGCGATCTTTTCGTCGCCGCGATGCAGATACCCGATTACCGGATCCGCTTTCACCACGGTCTCTCCATCCAACTCGAGAAGGATCTGAAGCACGCCGTGCGTGCTCGGATGGGAGGGCCCCAGATTGACAATGAGCCGTTCCCCGGCGGGGGCATCCGAAAGGTCTTCGGTGCGAAGTGGAACTCTCTGGTCCAGGAGTCCGGTGGGTGCCGTCATGGATTTTCCTCTGGCAGTGCGTCCGCGGGATGGGCACGAGGCTCTCGCCGCCCGCTCTCCTCGGCAGGTTGCGTCACATAGGGACCGCCATCCATCGGGGCGGGACGGGAGAAAGCCTCCCCTCCGGCATCGCTCGCCTTCCCTTCAAGCGGGAAGTCTTTGCGCAGCGGGAAAAAGGGATATTCCTCCCACATCAGGATACGGCGGAGATCGGGATGTCCGGCAAACCGGATTCCCATCATGTCGAAGGCCTCCCGCTCTTGCCAATTCGCCGTGGCAAACAGTGCGGCGAGCGACGGGACCAGCGGCTCCTCTCCTCCCACACGACCTTTCAGACGAAGGAGCAGCCCGGAATCCGGAGAAAAAAAGTGATAGACCATTTCGAACCGGGTCTCTTCTCCCCAGTGATCGATCGGCGTGAGATCGACCAGCGTCCGATAGCCCATCTCCTTGAGCAGCTTGGCTGTCTCCTCCACGGCGGCAAGTTCGATCCGCACCGTCGTCTCGCCGCGAAACTCGTCTACTCCCTGAATGCTCGACCCCAGGTTCGCCCGAAGCCTCTCTACTGCTTCCGCATTCGTCATGATCTGGATTCCGAACCGTGTAATCCGCCCCACTTCGCTTGAGTCGCGCCGCAGCCTTCTTCAGGCCACCTGCTTCAGGCGACGCAGGGAGGGATCGCCCTCGATCTTGGCTTGGATGCGCAGGAGCCCGTCCAAAAACGCCTCCGGCCGCGGGGGACAACCAGAGATGTAGACATCGACGGGAAGGAGCCGGTCAATGCCCTGGAGCACCGCATAGCTTCGATACATCCCCCCGCTCGAAGCACAGGCCCCCATGGCGATCACCCACTTAGGCTCCGGCATTTGATCGTAAATCCGTTTTACCGCGTACGCCATCTTGTACGTTACCGTTCCTGCCACGACCATCAGATCTGCCTGCCGCGGAGAAAACCGCATCACCTCGGCTCCGAAACGGGCGACATCGAAACGCGCGCAGGAGGCGGCCATGAGCTCGATCGCGCAGCAGGCCAAGCCCATCGGCATCGGCCAGATCGAGTTTTTTCGCATCCAATTGATAGCGGAATCGACGGTCGTAAGGACGACATCTCCCTCGACCTTGGAGTTATAGCTGAGCTCTTGCGTCTGCCCCATACGCGTCAATCTAACGGGGACAGCCTCGGCAGCAAGCAAAAAGGTCCGCTTCGATCGCTATGCCTCTTTGATTTCGCAAAGGCAGTTTTGCTGCTACCATTCAAAAGAGTCGATGTGCGCAAACCTGCTTTTCATCTGCACGGGTAACTATTACCGGAGCCGTTTTGCGGAAGTAGTCTTCAACTTTTACTCGTCTGCTCGGGATCTGCCCTGGCGAGCCTCTTCCCGAGGTCTTGCCGTAGGAGCCGCTCCCTTTCCGATCTCTCCGTTTGCCCGCTCCCGCTTGCAAGAGCTCGGGATCCCGCTTCCCCGCACGATCCGATCGCCGATCTGCCTCCGGGAAGCCGACCTAGCTCAAGCGGACCGCGCGATTGCGCTCCAGGAATGGGAACATCGCCCGATGATCGCCCGCCTCTTCCCCCAGTGGCTCGACCGAATCTCTTTCTGGGATATCGACGACGTCGATCGACTGCCCGCTGCCTTCGCTCTCTCCAAGATCGAGAACCGCGTGCATCTTTTGCTGGAAGAGCTTGCCGGAGACCAATCCGCGGGAGCCCTGCGGAAAACGACCCTGCAGACGACGGGAGCCAACTGGCCCCGAAACACCGAGCGGCTTGCCTGACACCAAGCAAACCTTTAGCTTGGGCCAGACAACGACCTATCCGTGACCACCCTCGAAGACCTCGTCAACCCAGGAATCCTTTCCCTGACTCCGTATGAACCCGGCAAGCCGATCGACGAGCTTGCCCGCGAGCAAGGCTTTACGCCGGATCAAATCTGCAAGCTCGCTTCGAACGAAAATCCCCTCGGCCCCTCTCCCCTGGCCCTCCAGGCACTCCAAGAGGCCCTGCCGCACATCCATCTCTATCCGGACGGAGCCGGTCGGCTCCTCCGGGAAGCCATTGCACGACACCACGACCTCTCAGTGGAAAACGTCGTTCTGGGCAACGGGTCGAATGAGATCATCGAGTTCCTCTTCCACGTCTTCGTGCTGCCGAGAACCCATGAAGCGCTCTGCTCCCGCCATGCTTTTGCCGTCTATCGGCTGATGGCCCAACTCTTTGACGCTCCTTGCCGCGAAACGCCCGATCCCGAGTTCCGCCACGACCTGACGGCCATGAGGAAGTCCATCGGACCGAACACCCGGTTGATCTTTTTGACGAGCCCGAACAATCCAACGGGAACTCGCATCCCCAATCGCGAGCTTGAGGAGTTCGTTCGCGCCGCTCCGGCTCATGCCGTCGTCGCCCTCGACGAGGCCTATATCGATTTTCTCGACGATCCGCCTCCGAGCGTCGCTTGGGTGCGGGAAGGAAAAAATGTCGTACTGCTGCGCACCTTCTCCAAGATGCAGGGTCTGGCCGGGCTCCGCATCGGCTATGCCCTCGCGCCCGCCCCCATCGCTTCCTTGCTGCAGCGCGCCCGCCAGCCTTTCAATACCAATTTGCTGGCGCAAGCCGCGGCCGTCGCCGCGCTGGAAGACCATGAGCATCGGGAAAAGACACGACAAATCGTGCGGGCAGGACGCATTCGCCTGGAGGAATCCTTCGCTCGCCAGGGCCTCCCGTTCGTCCCTTCGTCCGCCAACTTCGTCATGGTTCGGGTCGGCAACGGGGATGCCCTCTTCCACAGCCTGCTTCGTCATGGATGGATCATCCGTCCGTTGAAAAGCTACGGGCTGGCCGAGTGGGTGCGGGTCACCATCGGCACCCCGGAGCAGGTGACGCGTTTTCTGGAGATCTTTCCGACCGCCCTGCAGGAGACCGCAGCAGCACCGGATTCGACAGGGCGATGAACCATCCCTTTCCGCTTGCACGCCTATCCATCCTCGGTGCCGGCCTGATCGGCGGCTCGGTAGCCCTCGCGGCGCGGCGGCTCGCTCTCTGCCGAGAGCTCGTGCTCTACAGTCGAGAGCCGGAAAAAGAAGCGGTGAGGGCGGCGGGGATCGCAGACCTCGTGACGGATGACCCCGCCGACGCGGTCCGAAAGGCGGAGCTTGTCGTCATGGCGCTGCCCATTGCCGCCATGGGCGCGATCCTTCCCGCCATTCGCGGCGCTTTGGAACCCACGGCCGTCGTGACCGACACGGCCAGCGTCAAGCTCCCGGCGATGCGCCTTCTGCAGGAAAACCTGGAAGGACGGGCGCGCTGGGTGGGCAGCCATCCGATGAGCGGGGGGGAGCGTTCGGGCTTCGCCTTTGCCCGATCCAACCTCTTCGAGGGCGCAGTCTCGATTCTGACTCCTCCCGAAGCGGCGGATGGGGAGGCGCTCGCCCTGGTCGAAACGTTCTGGCTCGCTTTAGGGTGCCGCGTCATCCAGCTCCCGGCCTCCGAGCACGACCGCCGGGTTGCCGCAGTGAGCCACCTGCCGCACCTCTTGGCGGCAGTCCTGGTCTGCTCGATGGACAACGAGGCTTTGGAGGTAGCAGGACCGGGTTTTCGCGATATGACGCGCATCGCCGCCGCATCGCCCGAGATGTGGAACGAAATCCTTCTGGCGAATGGCGAGAACGTCCTGCTTGCGCTCCGTTCCTTCCTGGCGTGCCTCGAGGAAGCAAGCGAGAGTCTCCAAGACGGAACCTCCTTCGCCGTGAAGAACCTTTTACGGGAGGCCTCGCAACGGAGGCTCTCCTTCGATCAGCGCCCCTCATGAACCATCCCGCGGCTTCTTTGGATGCACCCACGGGCACGATGCCTCGTTCCCTTCCCGGCTTCCTGGCGCTGCGTTACCTGCGCCCCAGGAGGAGCTTTGTTTCCGTTATCACTCTCCTGTCGCTACTCGGCGTCACCCTAGGGGTGCTGGTGCTGGTTGTGGTTTTGGCGGTGATGGCGGGCTTCGAGCGAGAGCTGCAGGAAAAGATCATCGGTTTCAAC
>JAQUAR010000131.1 GCA_028687155.1 Methylacidiphilaceae bacterium
GAGCCGATGGATGCGGGCGAACTTCCGAAAAGCGGCCGGTCTTGCCGCGGGAGATTGAGGAGATGGGAGGGCGGCACTGCTTGCGTTGGGGGTTAACACCTTGGATACTATCCTGGTGGTGTCTCGTTTTCTGCGGTAGTTGTTTGGCGGGATGGGCGTGGGCTTGGGGAAAGCGGAGCGGCGGCAGAGAGGAGTGATTGTGGGTTTACAAACGGCTCGGGAAAGAAACACGGAGAAAATCATCCAGTTCTCCGTTTACATGGAAAACAAGGCAGGTCGACTGCTTGATCTGGTGCGGCTCCTGACCGGCGGCGGAGTGGATATTGTCAGCTTTACGATTCTCGATTCGGTCGACGCCGCTGTGATCCGGTTGGTCGTGGACGATCCGGAGAGCGCCCGATCCCTTCTTCACGAGCATCACATTGCTTTCAATGAATCGACCTTGGTCGCCGTGGAGCTTCCGCAAAGCGCGGACGACTTGCGAAAACTCTTGGCAACCCTCCTGCAAGCCGAGATCAATATCTACTTCAGCTACCCGCTCATCACTCGCCCTTACGGGAAGGCCGTGCTCGCCCTTCGTGTGGAGGATGACGAATTGGCCAGTTCGGTCCTGATCCGAAACCAGTTCCGGGTGCTTTCTCAAAAGGACATCAGCCGCTGACTCGTTCCGCTCCGCGGACGTGCGAAGCCGAGCGGATCGGCTTGAGCGCACTCACCAGTAGGGCGCGGAGGTGCGGAGGATCGGGGTCGGCATCGAGGGGCTGGATCCGGATCTCGACGAAGCCTGCGGCAGTCAGCCACTTTTCGAGATCGTTCTCCGAGAAGCCGAGCCAGTAGTCACCGTAGAGCGTGCGGGCGTCTTCAAAAGAGTGTTCGCATAGGTCGAGAATCACGAGGGTCCCGCCGGGGTGAAGAATCCGGGAAGCAGCCGTGATGGCTCCCTCGGGGCTTGGGGCGTGGTGAAGCGCCTGGCTCAACACGGCAATCGCGACGCTTTCCGGCGGAATGGGCGGGTTTTGCAGATCCCCGACGCGGAACTCGAGATTGGTAAAGTTTCGCTTCTTGGCTTCCCGCGTGGCGAAAGCCACCATCTTGGGGGAAATATCAACGGCGATCACGCGTTCCGCCCGTTCGGCCAGAAGCTGCGAGAGCCAGCCCTCTCCGCACCCAAGGTCGGCGATGACGACCGGCGGAAGCAAGCGGGTGAGGAGAGGACCGACGGCGGGCCAACCCCTGCCGGGACAGGTGGCACCCCCCAGCCGGCCCGCCATTCGATTAAAATGGGCTCGGGTTTCTCTCTTCCGCCTTTCGATGACCTTATGCAGTCGATCAGAATCGCGACCTGCCTCTCCGCTCTCCGCAAGAAGGAGAAGGGCGGTAGCAAACAGACGGGCTTCCGCTTCGTTCTGCTCGGGGGGGAGAGAGCAGAAGGTCTTCCGACCCTGCCGGCGGGCGCGGACCAGGCCCTCGGTGCGAAGCAGCGCGAGATGACCCGAGACCGCTGGCTGGCTGGCCTGCAGGACTTCGCAAAGCTCGGCGACCGAAAGTTCCTGTGTTCGTAAGAGAGCGAGGATGCGCAGCCGCGTGAGATCCCCGAGCATCGACCAGAGACGGCGAAGGCGATCGCCGCAAGGGACCGGCAGACGAGCGGAATCCTTATGCATCAACGCATGTTTATCAATTAATATTTCAGTTGCCAATTCCCGATTCTCTCCGTAAGAATGACGGCGTGATCCCCAGAAAACATGTATTCGCTTCGGAATCGGTAACGGAAGGACATCCGGATAAGGTTAGCGATGCGGTCTCGGATTCAGTCCTCGATGCCTGCCTAGAGCAAGATCCTCACAGCCGGGTTGCCTGCGAGACGCTCGTGAAGAGCAATCTCCTGGTCCTGGCCGGAGAGATTACGACGCGGGCGAAGCTCGATTATATCCAGATCGCCCGAGAACGGGTTCGGGAGATCGGCTATGATGAGCCGGGCGAGATCTTCCATGCCGACAAGCTGCAGATCGTCTACGCCCTCTCTCAGCAGAGCCCGGACATCGCCCAAGGAGTCGATGGAACGCATGGTGCGACTCCCGGTGTGCAAGGGGCCGGGGATCAAGGCATGATGTTCGGCTTCGCCTGCCGAGAGACGCCCGAGCTGATGCCCGCTCCCATTATTTTTGCGCATCGCCTCTGCCGCCGATTGGCCGAGCTGCGTCACAGCGGCACGGTCCCGTGGCTTCGCCCCGACGGAAAAGCGCAAGTGTCGCTTCTCTATGAGGGATATCGGCCGGTCCATGTCGAGGCGGTCGTCGTCTCTACGCAGCACCGCCCGGAAATCGGACAGGACACGATCCGGGAGGTCGTGCTTTCCGAGGTGGTGGCCAAAGCGATCCCGTCCGAGTTGCTCGATCGCTCGACCCAATATTTCATCAATCCCACCGGACGGTTCGTCGTTGGCGGCCCGGAAGCCGACAGCGGATTGACCGGGCGCAAGATCATCGTCGATACCTACGGCGGAATGGGTCGCCATGGCGGGGGGGCCTTCAGCGGAAAGGATCCATCGAAGGTCGACCGGAGTGCGGCCTATATGGCGAGGTATGTGGCAAAGAATGTGGTAGCGTCGGGCGCCGCGGACCGAGCCGAAGTCCAGCTTGCCTACGCGATCGGCTATCCTGACCCTGTTTCGATCGCTGTCGATACCTTTGGGACAGGGAAGTCGGAAGAGGAAAAGATCGTGGAGGCGATCCGGCAGGTATTCCGGCTCAAGCCCGCGGAGATCATCGAGGAGCTCTCGCTGCTCCGTCCGATCTATCGGCACACGACCAATTACGGCCACTTCGGGCGGGTAGACGAGCTCGACAGTTTTACCTGGGAGCGGACCGATCGCGCTGCTCTTCTCCGGAAGATGCTCGACCTTTAGCCTGCCTGTCTCACAAAGCTAGGAACGAAGAACTCCCTCAATTCAGAAAGGAACATTTCCGATGAGCACGACTATAGAAACGAAAGAAAAGCAGACCTTTTCCGCCGAGGACTTCCGAGTCAAGGACATGACGCTGGCCGAATTCGGCCGAAGGGAAATCGAGGTGGCCGAGGCCGAGATGCCCGGACTGATGTCTCTGCGCAAGGAACTGGGTCCGACGCAGCCGCTGCGAGGAGCCCGCATCGCCGGCTGCCTCCATATGACAGTGGAGACCGCGGTTCTCGTCGAAACTCTCATCGCTCTGGGCGCTGAGGTAAGATGGAGTTCCTGCAACATCTTTTCCACACAGGATCACGCGGCGGCGGCTCTTGCTGCGCGCGGGATTCCCGTGTTTGCCTGGAAGGGAGAGACGGAGGAAGAATACCTCTGGTGCATTGAGCAGACGCTCCGCTGGCCCGACGGCTCGTTCCTGAACATGATCCTCGACGATGGAGGCGATCTGACCGAACTGATTCATGATAAGCATCCCGAACTCCTCCCCGGAATCTTTGGAATCTCCGAAGAAACGACGACAGGAGTCCATCGGCTGGCGCGACGCGCGGCAAAGGGCACATTGGGAACGGCGGCATTCAACGTGAACGACTCCTGCACCAAGAGCAAATTCGACAATCTTTATGGCTGTCGCGAGTCGTTCCTCGACGGAGTCAAGCGGGCGACCGACGTCATGGTTGCCGGAAAGACGGTCGTCGTCTGCGGATTCGGGGATGTCGGCAAAGGCTGCGCCCGCTCAGCCCGCGGAATGGGTGCGCGCGTGGTGGTCACCGAGGTTGATCCGATCAATGCCCTGCAGGCGGCGATGGAAGGTTACGAGGTGACGGTGCTTGAGGAGATCGCGCCAATCGGAGATATCTTTGTCACGGCCACCGGCTGCATCCATGTGATTCAGCGGGAACATCTGGAGCAGATGAAAAGCGGGGCGATCGTCTGCAACATCGGTCATTTCGATAGCGAGATCGACGTCTCGACTCTCTATGGCGACTCGAAACTCCGCCGAGTCGAGATTAAGCCCCAGGTAGATCTTTTCGTCTGGCCGAACGGCAAGCGCCTCTTCGTCCTGGCCGAAGGGCGGCTCGTGAATCTGGGTTGCGCCTCCGGGCATCCCAGCTTCGTCATGAGTGCCAGCTTCACGAACCAGACGTTGGCTCAAATCGAGCTCTGGAGAGAACGGGAGACCGGGCGCTATGCGCGCGGCCAACTCTACGTTCTCCCGAAGATCCTTGACGAGCGGGTTGCCCGGCTCCATCTGGGGCATCTAGGCGCGAAGCTTACCCGCTTGACGGAAGCTCAGGCCGATTATCTGGGCGTGCCTCCGTCCGGGCCCTATAAGCCCGATGGTTACCGGTATTGACCTTCGGACGGAACTCGTCTTCCGCGAACGCGAAGCCGTGCGGCTCTCCATTGCCCGATGGATTTTGATGGCCGCGTTATGGGTTCGGTTTTGACGGAGGAACGGAAGACGAGTTCCCCTTGGGGAGGGGTCCGTAGTGCTTCTGCAGATAGTCGACGATCTGTCCGACCATCTCCGTGGGAATGGGTGCTCCGAGGTGAATCATCTTGTCCACCTCCTTTTTCCAGATCTCGGGCGGGAAAGGGGGCTGCGCGCCGATCAGGGTCACGCTGTGGCAGATCGAGCAGTAGCTTTCGACGAGCTCTTGTCCGCTCCCTCGCACCAAGGGAGTGGGAGCGAGCGGATAGGCTCCGACGGAGTAGGTCGACGTCGCATTTCCCGGAAAGGGAGAGACCGGCATAATCAAACCGGTAGAATCGAGAGCATAGACACCGGCTTCGGATAGGCCATCGGAATCCGCAAGAGCGGAGTCGATTGGGGCACAAAGGGTGAGACAAGCGACCGCAACGGCGATGGGGCGGAAGAGACGCGGGCTCAAGCGGACTCCCCCACGAAAACGGTCTGCCTTTCGGCGACATTCCATGCGTATCCTCCAGGATTCCAAATCGGTTCCATCGGCTGGACGTTGCCTTTTCCGTCCGTTGCACGACAGCAGAGTTCAACCTGTCCCGGCCGCCGCGGAGTCCACGCCAGCCTCCAGCCACGAAAGGAGTAGGGGCCCAAGTCGGGATCGAGCCGGGCGAGTCTCCAGCTCCGGCCTCCATCGGTGGAGATCTCGACTTGACGAATTCCTCCCGAGCCGCTGAAAGCGATCCCCTTGACCTCGATGGGCAGGCGGACGACCAGCTTGGACGAACCATCCGGGAGGACAAAAAAGGAGCGGACGGGCATGGGCGCGTGGCTGGCGGGAATCGTGGCAAGCTTCCCCGAGGCGACTTCTTCCGGTGTCGGGGAGTAGTGCGGCTTCTTGGGAAGCCGATAGGCATTCATCATCCAATGGCTCTGCTCGGGCTCGGCGAGCGCGTCGATCCAGCTCAGATGCTTGATCCAG
>JAQUAR010000132.1 GCA_028687155.1 Methylacidiphilaceae bacterium
AGCCCCATGGTGCAAGTGAACACACCGGTCCCGGCCCTGGCACCTGAGGAAATCGAAAAGCTGGTGACCTTCCCCCTGGAGATCGAGCTTTCGGGTATCCCCGGCCTGGAGACCATGCGGTCGCTCTCCAAGTTCGGACTTTCCCAAATTACGATGATCTTCCGGGACGGCACCGACCTCTACCGGAGCCGTCAACTCGTCAGCGAGCGACTTCTGGGTGCCGTTTCGAAGCTCCCCCGGGACTTGACCCCGACGCTCGCGCCGATCGCCACGGGAATGGGCGAAATCCTCTACTACACGCTCCACTACCGGCCGGATGCCAAGGAGAAGCCGCCTACCGAGATGCTGCAGCTCATGGAGCTGCGCCTTCTCCAGGAATACACCGTCAAACCCCTTCTCCGCATGGTGTCGGGAGTGGCCGATGTGAACACCAGCGGAGGCTATCAAAAGCTTATCTTGATCGAGCCGAACCCGGAAAGCCTCTTTCACGCTGGCATTACCGCCTCGGAGTTAGCCTCCCTGGTGGGAAAGAACGTCGATAACGTCGGAGGTGCCGTGATCGACCAGGCTGGACAGCAGCTCTTCGTCCGCTCGCTTGGCCGGGTCGAGGATCTCCCGCAGATCGAGCGGCTGCCCGTCAAATATGGAGGCTCCTCCAAGCCGATCCTCGTGAGCGACTTGGCCCGGGTGACCGTCGGACCGAACATCCGGACTGGTGCTGCGACCTACAACGGTCAGGAGACCGTCCTGGGGACCGTCCTTATGCTGATTGGGGAAAATGCGCTGAACGTCGCGGGGCGAGTCCGCGCGAAGATGGCGGAGATCCAGCAGCGGCTTCCGCCGGGGGTCGAGCTTCAGATCGTCTACGATCAATCCGATCTCGTGAACCGCACGATCCACACCGTCATCCAGAACCTTTCGGAAGGAGCGCTACTGGTCATCGGCGTGCTCTTTTTCCTGGTTGCCAACGTTCGCGCCAGCCTGCTCGTCGCCTCGGTCATTCCTCTCTCCTTTCTCTTCGCGATCTTCCTCATGCGGCCGCTCCATGTTTCGGCCAACCTGATGAGCCTGGGAGCCATCGACTTCGGCTTGCTCGTCGATGGGGCGGTGGTGATCGTGGAAAATACGATCCGCGAGGTGGCCCGCCGTCAGACGCAGCTCGGCCGGCTGCTCACCCCCGCCGAACGCCAGTCAGCCATTCTCTCCGCCACCGAACAGGTCGGACCCTCGGTCTTCTTCGGCGTGCTGGTCATCGCCGTAGTCTATTTTCCGATCCTGGCTCTCGGGGGGATCGAAGGAAAGATGTTCCGGCCCATGGCGCTGACGGTCATCCTGGCCCTTTCCGGTTCTCTCTTGCTCGCTCTTAGCTATGTTCCCGCGGCGGCCTCGCTCTGGCTCGGCAAAAGTCTGCAGGATCGGGAAAGCCTGTTGATTCGCTGGGCGCGTGCGCTCTACACCCCGGCGCTGCGATGGACGCTCGGCTGGGGAGGGCCCCTGATCGTCTTCTCGTCCTTCGGCCTCTTCGCGCTCTCTCTCTTTTTCTTGAGTCGGATGGGGGCGGTCTTCGTACCCCGCCTCAACGAGGGGTCTTTCACCGTGATGGTATACAAAACGTGGTCGATGGGGCTGCCCGCCTCGGTGGCGCTCGAAAAGGAGACCGAGTCGATGCTTTTGAGCCGGGTCCCGGAGATCTCCCTCATCTTCTCACGGGCGGGCACTCCGGATATCGCCACCGATCCGATGCCCCAAAACGAGAACGACACCTACATGATCCTTCGACCCCCGGACGAGTGGCGAAAAGAGAAGGGAAAGCCGATCAGCCGTGATCGCTTGATCGAGATCATTCAAGGCGAGATCGCGATGCGAGTTCCCGGACAAGGGATGCTCTTCGGCCAGCCGATCGAGATGCGCTTCAACGAGATGCTGGAAGGGGAAAAGGCGGACCTGGCAGCAAAGTGGTATGGACCGGATTTCGACGTGCTCGAGCCGCTGGCCGCACAGACCATGGAGATCCTGCGTAAGATCCCCGGGGCGATCGACGTCCAGATGCAGTCGGCGGGTCGAGCTCCCTCGCTCGAGTTCTCTCCCGACCGGTCCGCGATGGATCGGTACACGGTGGAAGCCGGGGAGATCAATGCCGCGGTAGCGACTTCCATGGCCGGACAGGTCGTGGGAACGATGATCGACGGGGAGCGGCGATACCCGGTCGTCGTTCGCCTTCCCGACGCCTTGCGTTCCGACCCGAAGGCGATCCTCCGGCTGCCCGTGCGGAGCGAATCGGGAGGGCTCTTGCCGCTCGGAGAGGTGGGCAAATGCAACGTGGAACAACGGGTCCGCATCATCCACCGCTCAGGCGGAATCCGCTACCAGCCGGTGCAGGTGACCCTGGGGAGCCGCGACGTGGCGGGGTTCGTCCGCGAAGCGCAAAGCCGCATCTCGCAGGCGATCCAGGTTCCTCGGGGCTATTTCCTGGAATTCGGCGGTCAATACCAGAACCTCCTTCGTGCCCAGGCCCGTCTGGCGCTGATCGTCCCCGCAGCACTCCTCCTCATCTTCTTCCTGATCTTTACGGCCTTGGGGAACTTCCGGCAGACGGCACTGGTGCTGATCAGCGTCCCGGTCGCGATCACCGGAGGGATCTTTGCCCTCCAATGCGCCGGGCTCCCCTTCAGCCTTTCGGCGGCCGTCGGCTTCATCGCTCTCTCCGGCATCGCGGTCCTGGCCGCGCTTGTGCTGGTTTCCTTCTTTAATCAACTGAGGGGGGAAGGGCTCGGGGCGGCCGAGGCGGTGTGGGAAGGTTGCCAAGTCCGCCTCCGGCCGATCCTCATGACCGCCACGGTCGCCAGCCTCGGTTTCCTCCCCATGGCGCTCGCACAGGGAGCCGGTGCGGAAGTGCAGCGGCCGCTGGCGGTCGTCGTCATCGGGGGAGTACTCTCCTCGACGCTTCTCTCTCTGCTTCTCTTGCCGACCCTCTACGCCTGGATGGAAGGGTGGCGGGAAGGTGCACGGATAAGCAGCGGTCGCCCGCCGGCCGGCGGCCTGCCGCAACCGTTGGCCGGAGAAAAACTTCCCCGCTCCCCCGAGGGATGAAAGAAGCCGGATCTTTCTGCCGTTTCCCGAGCCATCTGGAAGTAACAGCTCTCCCGATCATGCACGGAGGTTGCTCTGATTAACGCGCTCCTTCGTTTCTCCGTTCGCCGGCGGGAGTTCATCTTTTTTGCTTCCGCGGCGCTCTTCGCTCTCGGGTTCTGGGCGGCTCTTCGGCTGCCCATCGATGCGGTTCCCGATATCACCAGCCCCATGGTGCAGGTCAACACCGCCGTGCCATCCCTTGCGCCGGAAGAGATCGAAAAGCTCGTCACCTTTCCCCTCGAAGTCGAGCTCGCCGGCCTCCCGGGTCTCGACGTGATGCGCTCCCTCTCCAAGTTCGGCCTCTCCCAAGTCACCCTGATCTTTCGCGACGGCACTGACATCTACCGAAGCCGGCAGCTCGTCAGCGAACGGCTGCTGGCCGCGCAAGCCAAAATCCCCCGCGACTTGGGCCCCTCGCTCGCCCCGATGGCCACCGGCCTGGGAGAGATCCTCTACTACTCCCTCGAATATCGCCCGGAAGCCAAGGAGAAGCCTCCTACCGAAATGCTTCAGCTCATGGAGTTGCGCCTTCTCCAGGAATACACCGTCAAGCCGCTTCTCCGGCGGATTCCCGGGGTTGCCGACATCAACACCACGGGCGGCTATGAAAAGCTGATCGTCGTTTCGCCCACCGCCGAAAGCCTCCTCCACGCCGGCTTGACCGTTTCCGATCTCAGCACCCTGGTCGGCAAGAACGTGCAAAATGCGTGAGGCGCCGTCATCGACCAGATGGGTCAGCAGCTCTTCGTCCGCTCCCTTGGCCGGGTCGAGGATCTCGCGCAGGTCGAGCGGCTGCCGATCAAGTATGCGGGCGGCACACAGCCCGTGCTGGTCGGCGATCTGGCTCAAGTCGCCGTCGGGCCCAATATCCGAACGGGAGCAGCCACCGTGAACGGCAAGGAGGAGGTGGTCGGCACGGTCCTGATGCTGATCGGAGAGAACGCGCAGGCCGTCGCGAGCCGTGTAAAGGAAACGGTCGGAGAAATCCGAAAGCGGCTTCCGCCCTCCGTCGACATCCATATTCTTTATGATCAGTCGGAGCTGGTCGGCCGGACGATTCAGACCGTCGTCAAAAACCTCGCGGAAGGCGCCCTGCTCGTCGTGGGGGTCCTCTTTCTCCTGGTGGGCGAGGTGCGGGCGAGCCTCCTGGTCACTTCCGTCATCCCCCTCTCCTTTCTTTTCGCGCTCCTGGCCATGGGCCCGCTCCATATCTCCGCCAACTTGATGAGCCTGGGCGCGATCGACTTTGGGCTACTCGTCGATGGCGCGGTCGTTCTCGTCGACAACGCCCTGCGCGAGCTGGCCCGGCGCCGGAGCGGCTCGGGACAACCTCTCACCCCAAGCGAAAGGCTCTCAGCGGTCCTCTTTGCCGCCGAGCAGGTCGGGCCTTCCGTCTTCTTCGGCGTGCTGGTGATCACCGTAGTCTACGTCCCCATCCTCTCCCTGGGTGGCATTGAAGGGAAGATGTTCCGCCCCATGGCTGTTTCTGTCATCCTCGCGCTCTCGGGATCGCTGCTCCTCGCACTCACCTATGTACCCGCGGCGGCCACGGTCTGGATCCGGGAAAACGCCTCCGGCCGGGAGACCTGGCTGATTCGGCTCGCCCGCAGAGCCTATCTCCCGATCCTTCGTTGGACGCTCGGCCGGGGCGGTCTTCTTGTGGTGACAGGCTCCTTCGCGGCATTTGCCTTCGGTCTCTGGATTCTGAGCCATATGGGAGCCGTTTTTGTCCCACGCCTCGATGAGGGAGCCTTCACCATCGAGTTTTACAAGGCCCCCTCGGTCAGCCTGGAAGCGTCGGTGGCCATTGAAAAGGAGACGGAGAAGATGCTGCTCTCCCGCATTCCGGAAGCCGAGCTCCTCTTCTCGCGGACCGGCACCTCCGAGATTGCGACCGATCCCATGCCCCCGAATGAAAACGATCTCTACATGATGCTTCGGCCCCGCTCGCAGTGGCGCCAAGAGAATGGCCGCCCGATCGATCGGGAGAGGCTGATCGAGATCATCTCCCAGGAAGTCGAAATGAGGATTCCCGGGCAGACCATGCTCTTCGTGCAGCCGATCGAGATGCGCTTCAATGATATGCTCGAAGGTCAGCGAGCCGAGCTCGCCGTGAAATGGTTCGGACCGGATTACGATGTCCTCGAGGGCCTAGCCTCGCGCACCCAGGAGATCCTCCGCACCATCCCGGGCGCCCTCGAGGTCGAGTTCCAGTCGGCCGGCCGCTCTCC